>CAJXPD010000142.1 GCA_913057785.1 uncultured Lewinella sp.
TGGATAATGGATAATGGATAATGGATAATGGAATCTAACTACTAATTAAAAATTATCCATTACAATTAGTGTAGAAGCACAATCTTCGCCACCGCTCCATCTGGATTTCCAAAACCAACATGTCGAGGATTACTTGAGCTGAAGACGAGGTAGACGCCTGATTGGGCTCTGCGCCCATTGTAATCATTCCCATCCCAGATAGCTTGTCCACCTAATGCTCTCGTCTCATACACTAATTTACCATTCACATCTGTAATCTTGACGGTAGCGTCCCGGGCCAGCCCTCGGATGGTGACGTCACCAATGAAGTCCGGGCGAACAGGGTTTGGAAAGACCTCGATATTAGGCTGATTGATACGAAATCCTTCGATCGCATCTCCTTGATAGGATACGACGCCCTTATTGGTTCCGAAGAATACCTCTCCGGTTTTGTCATTGACAGCTATGTCTATAATGGTATTGTCAGGTAAGGGAGAATTCTCTGCCGTAAAACGAGCGATCAACTCTTCTCCATCAGGAGCTAAAAGAAAAACGCCACTGGTCGTACCCACCCACTTTCGGTTAGCTCCGTCCACGGCGAGGGCTTGCACACTCTGGGATTCCATTAGGTAGCCGTTAAAACCATCATCCCAGGATACGACCCTGCGAGTTCCTTGACACTCAGGTTCGAAGGCGCTGCCTCCACATTCAAAGATGATGACACCATCATCTGTACCCACCCAAACATCTCCTTCAAGATCCGCTACGAGACAGTTGGTTCCATTGGTAGTCAGAGCACTGTTACTAGAATTAAATTCTTTGCAGCGGTCATCGTTCGGGTCTTCTATCGCCCCTTCATTGAAGGCCAGGACGCCCGAGCTTGCTGTTCCAACAATAAACCATTTTATTCCACTTAGGTCAATATCCACATCGAAAAGGGCTGTCTCTCCACAATCTGCCCCAAAAGTCTGCCAATTCCCATCAGTATTCAAGCGGGCAATCGGATTCCCATTAAAAGCGGAGTGATTGCTGATCCATAAGTTACCTTCTTCATCAAATACCAAGCCACTAACTCGGGTACGCTTTTCATCTCCCCGGGCTTTCTCTAGCGGAGAATTATTGAAGTTATACATCTGCACGGCCGTTCCTTCTTCTGTGAATCTCATTTCCGCCAAACCTGAAAAGAAGGATCCTCCATATACGATGTCTTCGGTAGGGTGTACGGCCACAGACAAGAGGTCAAAAAGATCATCCTCTGGACTTGATTTGTCCTCCCCATCTAAGCCACTTGTTAATTGGCGGTTATAGGTAGTCCACTGTCCCTCCTTAAAACGGAAGAAGCCATGGTCAAGGAACAATTGACTCAAGGTTTGATTCAAGGCCCCTGCTGCCACCCATACTTCGTCATCTTGTACAATAATCTGCCAATTCTTTTCGGACCAAGGCGAGTTGATTGAAATGAAATTGCAATTGATATCACTTATACTTTCTATCATGCGATAGTTTCGGAAATCGTCAGCAAACCAAACTCGACTCTTTTGATCTTCTATCGCGAAATAAGGTACAGCAATACAATCTGCAGCCAATTCTCCAAGCAATCCATTTCCGTCCAAATAAAATACTCGACTCCGAGCACAATCTCTCACACATCGATAGCCAGCTAATAAATGTGCTCCTTCAGCAGAGAGGTATTCCATTTCAAGACCATCCGGCGCATCGTAAGCGAGAACGGGAATGCCATTATCTAGGTAATATAGATCGTGATCAATGCCCAGATAAAGTCGATTTTGATAAACGGTCAACCGTTGGCTACTGTAGTCTCCCGGAAACCCTTCCTCCATACCTTGCAATTCCCAAAGCGTAAAATCTTCCGGGAAATTGGCATCCTCATTCAGTTTATATACCCCCTCTTCTGTAGCCATATACATCTGACCATCATTCACAGCGGTAGTATTCACATCGACACCGGTAAAAGTGGTAAAGACGAAGCGTGCTGATTTAACATTGAACTTTGAAACGCCGTATGAGGCCGAGAGGTATACAATAGAGTCATTCTGCACAAAGACATCATTGACAATCTTCGCTCCTGGAAAGTTGAGAAAATTCTTGATGTTATTTACCGTCAGTACTTTCCCATCTTGATACAGATCAATCACACTGTTTTGGTATACTACCATCAGAATCTCTGATCCCGCAATGTATTTCACTAGCTTAATATCGGCATTGCTGAGACCTTCAACCTTGGATAAGAAATCCGTAGAACGCTCTTCCTTATCAATTAAGAGTATGGATTGTCGCGTAGCGAAAAAGACGGTTTCATCACTTTGCGTGACGGAAATTCCATTTTGGTAAGGTAAATGAGCCCTCCATTGTCCGAGTGGCATTACATTTTGCCCAGATAATGAAAAGGAAAGGAGCCCTAATAATAGGGTTGAGAGTAATCGAGATTGCATGGCACTGAAGTAGTAAAACATTGAACATCCCAAATGAGAGGCAGGGAAGCCTCAAGTACAAGCATAAAGGAGCTGGCCCCTTCACTAGTTTAAAACAAGGCAACAAAGGTATTATTGTTTCTCTAATAAACTTTATCTGCTAATGTCAATCTGAATACAATGGGAAAGGAATGCCAGCGCCGATGGGCTATAGTCGGGTAAAAATTCGCCTCCCGGCGCCGGCTGAAAGAAAATGTAGATTGTTTTCGTATATAGGATGCGTGCCCCCCTAGGTTCCCCCTATGTCAGGGACATTTTTTTTATTTTTTTCTACAATCCTGCTTTTGCTGCGAAGAGAAGCGCTTCTCCTTTACTCTGAATATCAATGACTTGCTGAGCAGGAACAAGAAAAACACTTCCTTGTGGGAAACGAAAACTTTTTTCAGTGCCAGTTACCTCAACAGCCCCATTCATTACAATATATATAGTGGCTGTGGGTGATAACTCCCTTTTTAGTTCAGTATGCTCATTGGTAAAACTCAACTGAGAAAGCGCAAAATCTGGAGCCGGAGTAGAAAAGCTGGTCACAATTGGGTTTTCCTTTTCCCCTTCTAATACTTTAGGATCTACGGGTGTAAAGACTAGATGCTTCAGCAATTCTGGCACATCTATATGTTTTGGGGTTAGCCCTCCCCGAAAAACATTATCGGAGTTAGCCATCAATTCTACATTCACTCCTTCTAGATAGGCATGGGGTACTCCAGCATCTTGAAATATGCCTTTCCCTTTGGGTATAAAGACAAGATTGAAGAGGTAAATAGAAAAAATACCTCGATCATAATGCCCATCCCGCGTATAATCTTCGAACGCTAGCTTAGCCCAATAATCGGGAGAAGACTTCTCAATTGGACCGGCCGCTGCCTTGGCATCCAGCCGCTGCTTTAAAGGAGCCAAAATCTGGTCTACTTCCTCTTGCGGCAATTCCATGATATGCTGATAAAGCGCCTTTATGTCTTGCGCCTCAAAAACAGTCTGCAAAACTTGGAAAGCGGGAACTTCTTTCAAAGTAGCGGCAATGGCTTCCTTAGACTTGAAACCATGGAGCAACCAGAAATCCGTCAAAGCGACCATTACTTCAGGTTTATGATTATCATCCCGATAACTTCGGTGAAAGGCGGTAAGCGGAATTCCCTTTTCATTTTCTCTCTGAAAACCTACTTCTGCACTTTTCTTCGTTGGATGTGCCTGAATGGACAACATTTTTCGGACATCTAAGATCTTAAATAGAAAGGGGAGACGGCCTTGGAAGTAGTTGGCCACTTCCTCACCTAAAACTTGAACTGGGCCCTGACTAATCAACTCGGCGAGCGAGATATCGCCAGCAGGAAGGCTTGCAGTAGCTGTACCCTTTTTATGGGTACCCATCCAAAGTTCAGCAAAAGGTTTGTTTTCCGGGTTTGGTGTGGAAAGCAATTGGGGTAAGAAATGGAATCCGCCCCAATCATAGTGCTGGACGACGCCATTTAGGGGAATAATTGCTTGCATAAATTCGTTTTTATTTTTCTATACGGGAATACAACCGATGAGTTATCTTTTTAGTCTATCATTGTTGAGGTCAGAGCTGGCCTAAAAATAATTGTTCTGTAGGATCTATCCCCACGAATTGACTACCTATATCTGCCTTTACACTACATCCGTTTTTTAAGCCAATTGATAATCCCAGATCTTATCAACATAAGATCAATCTGTTAACAAGCATATCCAAATTGTATTATGAGAGCTATAATTGTGGCATTCTATGTAGTAGTAGGCATTTTCCTAATCAGTACCCTTGTCTACATTGCTCAATCAGCAGAAACAGGACAGCAAGAATTCCAAAAAGAACGCGTTGTAAATCAGCATTTAAGGCGGTAGATCAGAAAACTTTAACTTTTTTTTAACTCCTTTGACAACTTTTTGCCAATAGATGTCGTTGTATGGTTTTTGCAATTTAAACACGCTTTAAATCATGAACACAACAATTAAGTATTTATTGGCACTTTGCTGCGTAGTCGTATTAGCTGCATGTGGAAACGCACCAGCCGGAGAAAAAGTAGAAGCTGAGGAAGCTGTAGAAACACCTGCAGAAACTAGCGCTACTGCTATCTCTTACAACATTGACACTGAAGCTAGCCAGGTTAACTGGATCGGTGCCAAGCCAACTGGAGATCAGCATGCTGGCTTGATCAAACTAAACAGTGGCGAATTGTTCGTTGAAAATGGTAACATCACGGGTGGTACTTTTGAATTAGATATGAACTCTATTGCTGTCACTGACGAAATGGGAGATAATATGAAAGCCAAATTAGAAGGGCACTTGAAAACGGGTGACTTCTTTGAGGTTGAGAAATTCCCTACTGGTACTTTTGAAATTGCCAGCGTAGCTGTAGCAGAAGGCGTTGAAGGCGCTACACACAACGTGACTGGTAACCTTACTATGAAAGGCATTACTAAGAGTGTAACTATCCCAGTTAAGGTGGAGTTGGGTGAGAATGGCCTAGCTGCTTCTACTCCTGCTTTCACTATCAATCGTACAGAATGGGACGTTATGTATAACTCTGGTGTGATCGGTACGGTAAAGGACAAATTGATCAATGACGATGTAGCTTTGACCTTGAACCTATCCGCTTCTCCTCAGCAAGCAGAAGTTCAGTAAGTAAAACGCATTTCATGAATCGGCTTTATTAGTGGAAAGTCGATTAAAAAAATATACCCGCTTGTTGGAATACTCCCGCAAGCGGGATTTTTTTGCCCTACAAAAAGAAAATGCTTTTCAATCTAAAGCCAAGGAGAGTCAAACCAAACTAGATGATAACTCAAGAAGGGAAGACATAGAGGAAGGGAGCCAACAAACAAATAGACTGACCAGCCATTCTGTTTACTAGATCAAACTGGATGTTGTCACTGTTAGCAGGACTTACGAAAGTAGAGTAAGTTTCAGCGGCAATATATGAAAGGTGCTTCCTAGGGAAGCGCAAGTCTCGGCTAAGGTACTATCCTAAGAACTTGAAGTTGTACTGGTAAATCCCTACCACTAAAATCACAAACAACAACAAGAAGATAAAGAAGTACATCAAGCAGTATCCTTTTCTACCAGCGTTTTCGACTTCTGACATGATACCGTATTTTAATCAATTTTAAAATTCGCTGCAAAGATGAATAAAAAAACAATAATGGCAAAACTACAAGAGGTCGACTTTCAGTGAAAAGTCGACCTCTTGGAATATAGACTTGATCTAAATTAGAGCCTAGTAAAATCTAGCTCTAAAATCATCTACATCAGCATTCTTAACCATCCCTTGTACCAAGCGACTAGCTACTTGAGCTCTTGCTTGAGAAGACATCGTCTGACGGATTTGAGGAAGGTTATTTGGAGCAGAAAGCGTAGGCTTCAAGGTCGTCTTAATCATGTATACACCTGTCTCTCCAACAATCGGAGCAGACAATTGCCCCTGCTCAAGGTTGAAGGCCGTTGCTACTACTTTAGGTTCATTTCCTAGCCCGGTCAAAAAGCTCTGTGAGAACTTAGCACCAGTAATGCTATCAACCTGAGTTTGGTATTCTGCTGCAACTGCACCTAGCGTTTTTCCAGTCAAGGCACTCGCCAGTTGCTCCCCTTTCTTCTTATTCATCACTTGTTGCTCGATTTCAGACTTGATCGTCTCAACACTTGGCAAACCAGCCTTCTGTACGCTAGCTAGGGTAGCGACAACATATTTATTGTCGTAGTATCCAATCGGATCTTGGAAAGCATAAACTGAAGGGGAAACTTTACCCGCATTAGCAGTGTAAGCCCACTTAACCATTTGTCTGGCATCTTCCGTCGCTCCCAGTGATCCTACCTGATAATCGTTCGCTTTCAGTGGTAGCGAAGACTCAATCGCTAGACCTGCCGCTGACGCTGACTCCTTCACCGCATCAATACTTTGGTTGCTACCGATGAACTGAGAAGCTTGTTGGAAAACATCGTTTTGCGTATCCTTACTAGGTTCGATAGCTTTTTGTAGGTAAGCTACTTTGACTCTTTCGGTTGTAGTAGAACTTCTACTCAATACTTCGATCAAGTGCCAGCCATAGCTCGTTCTTACCTTATATAGTCTATTCAACTGTCCAGTAATAAATAATACTTGATTGTATTCTGGTACGAATTGATTTGGTGGAGTAGCCTCGTACTTACCTCCGTTGCTAGAGCTACCAGGATCCTGGCTAAACTTTAAAGCCAAAGAATCAAAAGAAGCTGCTCCGCTTTCCAAGACTAGCTTTAAGCTATCAATTCTTTTTTCCGCTTCATCAAAAGAAGCTGGCGTAGTAGCTGAAAGCAAGATGTGTCGAGAATCTGCAGAATCTGCCATCACTACTTTATCCCTCAACTTAACCGCTTTATAAGAATTACCATCCAGGTACGGTCCGTATACTTCACCCACTTCCATGTTCAGGAATACTTCATCAGCCACCACAGGGCTCACCGCCTGACGATCTACAAAGCGAGGGTCAATAAGACCTTGATTAGATAATACAAAAGCTGAATCATTGGTGCTCTCTGCAAACTTAGGTACCAACTCCTCGATATCTTCTTGAAGCTTTGCGCTATCCGCTGCAGTAGCTGCTACATTGAATACTACGTAGTCAAGGACTCGAGTCTCTTCATCAACCTCATATCTGCTTTCATTTTCTTTCAAGAAAGCACTATAGTCTTCGTCACTAAGAGAGACATCTGCATTGTCAATCTCATCAAATGGCACTTTCACGTAAACAAAGTTTACAGGATGGTTTTCTTCCGCAAAGCCCATTTCCGCCATCCAAGTAGGCGTGTACATAGCTTTGCTTACCATATTGTTCAACTTCGTTTGCAATCTGCTCTTTACAATCTCCTCGCGCTGGTATCTCCAGTAGGCAGGAAACTGTGGATTCAACTGGCCTGTTTCGATGGCAGTAGTTAGGTCTCCTTGATCGATCAACTGCTTGATCTGATTCAACTGATTCACATCTATCTGTCCAGGAGCTTGAGGGTTTTGGAAGCGAGCCATAATTACAGGGCTGTAATTAGGACCGAATTCCAAGCTTGCTAATTCAGTGTTGCTTACAGAAAGACCAAGGTTTTCTGCTTCTTCTTTCACTAAGGCCTCTTCTAGGAAGTAGTTCCACAACTGATCACGTTGGTTGTAGACATTACCGCCTGAATTTGCATAGACCAAGCTGTAAGCACGCTCAAAGCGCTGCTGATCTAATTTGACACCATCAACCTCTCCCAGCGTTAGATTACCTACACCACCTCCAAGGTTGGAGCTAGAAGTCATATCCATTACAATGAACCCTGCCAGACCGATACCGATCAGGACTACCAGAATCCATGAGTTTTTCCTAATTTTTCCTATTAATGCCATCCTTCTACAAGATTTTATGATTCAATCTTCAAGGTCTATTGACCTTTTCCACAAAGACTTTATTGCAAACAATTTTAATAAAGGACTGCAAAGATATAATCCCTGCTGAAAAAATCCATGCAAAATAAAGGCTTTGATGTGTAAAATCAAAATTTCCAGTCCTTTAGCACTGTTTGTTACCAGACAGAGGTCGGCTTGTTAGTGGAGGTTGCGAAGCCATAGTTTGAAATTCTGATGGCCTTAGCCTTGCATTGTGGTAAGTAATAGACTACCCTAGAGATTGGGCCTTGGCTGGGCAGATGAATTTGAAGCCAACCCCATGAATATTCTCGATCCTTAATTGCTCATCCTTTTTCAGGTATTTCCGCAGGCGAGAAATAAATACATCCAAACTTCTTCCCATGAAATAATCATTCTCTCCCCATAATCGCTCCAAAATCGTTGCTCTCTTCAATACTTCATTGGGAGATGCCGCAAAAAGTTGAAGCAAATCGGCCTCCTTTTGGGTTAACTGACGAGATTCCTCTTCGATGATAAGGCTAAGGTTAGCATAGTCGAATTCATATTTACCGAGGATGGCAGATGCTTTAGGAGAGGGCTGAGTAATTTTACTTCTCCGCAGGAACACCTCGATTTTGAGTAAGAGTTCTTCTATGCTAAAGGGTTTAGTGATATAATCGTCGGCGCCTAGTTTGAGCCCGTGAATCTTGTCTTCCTTCAGGGATTTTGCCGTGAGAAATATGATGGGGACTTCTATATCTTTCTTTCGGATTTCTTTCGCTAAGGTATAGCCATCGATTTGGGGCAACATGACATCCAAAATGCAAAGATCAAATTGTTCATGCTTAATCATCTCCAACGCCTGTTCTCCATCTTCACAATGTGTAATCTTGTAGCCTTGGAGGCTAAGGTTGTCACGGGTAACAAAACTCAAGGTTGCATCATCCTCTACATACAATAAATGTGCTTTCATGTTCTTAGGATTATTTTGACCGATCTAATCTACAATCTTAAAGCTAGGATTTGCATTGCGTTTTTTCCCTTTTGGCAGCTATTTTCTGTTAGCATTATTATTTCGGTCTTTCAATTTAATGTTCAATTCTTCACTGGGATATAGATCAAGACTTTTGTTCCTCGGCCTTCTTCACTATCTAACTGTAGTTTCCAACCATGAGAATCACAGACACTCTTCACATAAAACAAGCCCAGGCCAAAGCCTTTCACATTATGCACATTTCCAGTCGGAACTCGGTAGAATTTATCAAATATCTTCGCTTGATATTCCTTTTTGATGCCTATACCATTGTCCTCAATACTCAATAATGCCCGTCTTTTGTTCAGCCATTTGAGTTCAATGCGAATATTTGGCTTTTTTTCACAGTACTTGATGGCATTATCAAGTAGATTATGAAGGATATTGGTGAGATGAAGCGGATCGGCAAAGACTTTCACTGGTTCCTCTGGCAGGATCGTGTTGAACACCCCATTCATTTCTTCCACTCTTAGCTTTGGGCCTTCAATCAAGTCTTCCAGTAGATCATCCAGCATCAGGTGTTCGCGCTTTAAGTCAAAATTATTGCCTTCAATCTTTGCTAGTTGAAGCACCTTTTCCACCTGATTGTTGAGTCGCTGGTTTTGCTGTTGGATGATATTCGCATATTGGAAGAGTCGGTCATTCTGGCGAATGGTATCATTGTTCAAGAAAACATCTGCGGAGATCTTAATGGTTGAGATAGGCGTCTTGAATTCATGAGTCATATTATTGATGAAGTCCTTTTGCATATTAGACAAACGCCTTTGGCGGAGAATAATGGACATAGAATACCCAAAGAACAAAATAACGAGCAACAGGACCCCAGCTAGAAAAATATTGAGTTGCATTTTCCCGAGCAAATAGCTTGATCTGGTCGGAAATTTAACTCCAAAGTAATAGACGAACTTGTTATCCTTGGGGAGATCAGGATCCAGATCCTTTATCTCCCGTCCAGGCTCATAACTACAGTAGCCTCCATACTCCATGTTGTTGGTATTACAGTTAAACACGGCATATTCAAAGTCTACATGGATAGCTAAAGCTTCTAGATGTTTCTGCAGGAAATATTCCAAATTCGCTTTGTCAATCTCATATTCAACATTTACGATATAGTAATTGCTAGTACGTTGATTGATCACCTCACGAGTTGGCAGCTCCACTCCATTGAGTTCTGCCAGATCTTTGGCCACGTTATATAAGGCTAGATTAACTTTTTGCCGAAACTCATCCTCATTGATATTCCAGGTGCTTATCACGTAATAGGCCTGCATGCTTACCGCCCCCATCAACGCGATAACACCGAGAAGGATCACCCGATTAATCGAACTATTCTGCATAAAGTGCAATTTATCCTCATTTTATGTAGCTAAAAAGTCATTAACAACGTATTAACAAAGAAAAAAACCACTAGCTTCTTTATTTTTGCAAACACATGAGAACACGACTTTACATTTGGAGCCTTTTTTGTTGTTTATTGGCTTTCAGTAGTTTGCAGGCGCAAACCCAGAAGGAGAACCCTTTTGAGCTATTGCCTCGTGTCAAAGAAAAACCGATTGAGAAGCCAGCTCCTGAAACCGCAGAAACAGCCAACCCATTCGATCTGGTCGAACCGGAGAAAAAGAAGAGTTCCGCGCCTGCCCCTATTTTACCGATTCAGAAGGAGGAAAGTGATAAGCCCTTTGGAAGCAATAGTTTCTTACTTGGCATTATACTTTTTGGCCTAATTCTAATGGCTATCCTGGTCACCTCTTTACGGCCTTTTATTACCAAATGTTATCGGGCAATCTTGAATGAAAACATGCTAAACCAGATTTATCGAGAACGAGAAACTGGTTTATTCATGCCTTATTTTCTCCTGTACATCATGTTCTTCATTCAAGCTGGCACCTTCCTATTCCTAATATTGAAGTTTAACAAGACCTCCTTTGGAACCTCCCCTTTAGTACTACTCATTGCTTCTATTTTATTCATAGCCCTTCTATTTTTTCTTAAGCATTTACTGCTGGCAGTCGTCGGCGCAATCTTCCCTATTTCAAAGGAAACTAAGGTTTACAGCTTTACCATAATGGTATATAGCATTATCCTTGGAGTAGCCTTAGCACCAGCCAATTTGATGATCGCATATGCTCCATCAGAATTGATCTATCTGCTGATTGGGGCGGCTCTACTATTGATTGTAGGGTTGTATATAGTGAGAGGTTTTAGAGGCTTATTGCTTGCGAACAATTATCTCCGTTTTCATATATTCCACTTTTTGTTGTATATTTGCACTGTCGAAATAGTACCTGTCCTCGTGTTATATAAGATGATAACGAACCAATTAGGGTAAAGTCTGGTAAAAGGGGACGAGTCACCAAAAGGCTTATTTTCTTGCTCCAGCATCTTTTCAACTTTATCTTCTAGCGGGCGAAGGATGGGATAAAAAAATCCTTGTTTGAATGACAGCAAATGGTAAAGCGTACGTGGAGACATTTAAAAAGGTAAAAACGATTCTGGTCTCACAGCCCAAGCCTGAACGCTCACCTTACTACGAACTAGAGAAAAAGTATGACCTTCAGATTGACTGGCGCCCTTTCATTCATGTGGAAGGTGTGGCAGCCAAAGAAGTGCGTAAGCAAAGAGTTCGTCCAGATGAGTTTTCAGCAATTATTTTCACTAGTAAAAATGCTGTGGACCACTTCTTCCGAGTATGTGAAGAAATGCGCATTAAAATGTCTCAGGATACTAAGTATTTCTGCTTGACAGAAGCAATTGCACATTATCTGCAGAAGTTTATCGTGTACCGAAAAAGAAAAGTCTTTGCTGGGAAAAGAACCATCCTAGACTTAGCTCCCGCGCTAAAAAAACACAAGGCCAATGAGACTTTCTTGTTGCCTTGTAGTAATCTGGGTGCCCGTCAGGTATCCAACTTTCTTACAGAAAATGGCTTCAACTGGAAAGATGCCATGATGTACCGTACCGTAAGCAGCGATTTATCCGACTTGAGTGATGTGACCTATGATATTCTTGTATTTTTCAGTCCGTTAGGGATTAAATCTCTTTATGAGAACTTCCCTGACTTCAAACAAAATGAAACTCGACTGGCGATCTTTGGTAATAGCACCAGCCGCGCCGTTGAAGATCATGGACTGACTATCAACATCAAAGCACCCGCACCCGAAACGCCTTCTATGACAATGGCTCTTGAGAAATATCTCACACAGTCCAACAAAGAAGACTAGATAAGTTAAATGCTGCTCGACAGACAAGATATATACACCGTGTATACGGCAAGAAATTCCTGAATTAAGGCCCTGGCAAGCAAATTGTCAGGGCCTTTGTACATCTATTCCTATGCAAGACTTCATTGATCATCTGCAATCACAGCTACAAAAACCCCTCCCTGGTCGCCCTCCTGAGTATAGTATCTCTCCTGCTGACCTGAAGGCCCGTTCCTTCATCCCCGACAACCCAAAACTGGCTGGTGTTCTAGTTTTATTCTATCCAAAGGGTAAAGACTGGCACTTGGTCCTAATTGAAAGAACCAGTTTGCACGAAGGTGATCGACATAAAGGACAGATCAGTTTTCCTGGGGGTCGGCATGAGGAATCTGATGGGTCAATGACAGAAACGGCTTTACGGGAAGCAGAAGAGGAAGTAGGAGTAGATCCTGAAAAGGTTGAAATCATTGGCTCTCTTAGCGACCTCTACATCCCCGTCAGTAATTTTCACGTTTTCCCAAAGGTGGCTTTTGCGAAAGAAGCGCCTAGCTTCGTTCCTCAGCCTTCCGAGGTGGCTAATATTCTGGAAGTACCCTTTCATCTTTTTCAGCAGCCCAACGCCCTAATGCATATGGATCTACGTGTATCCAATGGACTGATTTTGCCTAACGTCCCGCACTTTAAGGTTTTTGACAAAGTGGTTTGGGGCGCCACTTTACTGATGCTAGGTGAGCTTTTGGCTGAGGTGGGAAATCATAAATGAAGAGTAGAAGGAAACAGAATGAGTCCGTTTCCTTCAAAAATTCAGCTATAACTTATTTTTTACTATTTCCGATAATAGCTCGCAGCTGCAATCATTCCTCGCACAGACATAGGAAAGAAGGTCCCTCCTGCGCTATCTTGCCATTCGTATAAAAGATTACCTTCTGAATTCGCATCTGTCGATACTAGGAAGGTCCAGTTTTTGGCACTGATTTGCAGTGCTTTTCCTGCTACTCCAGCCCCTGCACTGCCGGTCGAGGATCCATCTTTTAAATAATAAACCGGATCAAAACTATTAATGGCAATGCAATTTCCCTGGTAGTTCGCCGAAATACTCACGGGCTCTGGTTTTCCTTGAAAGACTTTCCAAGATATAGAAGAAGCTGGTGTGTACTGTAGGCAGGGAGCGCCACCTGTTTGCTCAGCCATTAGGGCCCAAAACATGCCTCCTCCATAGTCAAAGTCTGCGATATAGTTGCCCTTATAGACACTTGCACTATTTCCACTAGTATCCATTGATCGGATTTCATTATCATAAGTCAGATAATAACATTTGTCCCCTTCTCCACCGGCAATACCTATGCCTCCTGGGTCAGGGGTATTGATCTCTGTCCAGTGACCGTCTCCATTACTCCAAAAAAGCTTCGATCCGCCCCCATCAGGATCTGGGGTGGTAGACAATGCCCAAACAGTTCCATCTTCTGATATAGCCATTTTCATGGCGAAATTTACATTAGACTTCGTAGTGGCGTGTCCATTTGTGTCAACAGCAAATACTTGATAACTAATGTTGATTCCCCACAAGGGGTACTGGTTTCCTTTAGAATTAGACATACAAAGGTTGTGTTTAGAATATGATAAATGGTGAATATTCTACTTGGGAGGAAAACGAATACTGTGAGAATTGAAATGGAGGAAACCTGAGTGAGGAGACTGAATTAATTTCAGTACCTGCAAGGTATATATTCTAGTTAACAGATGCAATTGCTGAATGAAAAATAGTGTATAAACTTCATATATGTACGAGTGCAATTTTTCTCAACATAGTCGAATTCAAGTCGATTTTTATCGAAAAAAGAGGCATCAGGGCCACTAAACCTTCATATTAGAAACACAAAAGCCACAAAAAATGCACAAAGGTGCGCGCTTTACTGGCACATAGTCAAGTTTCGTTTTTGCGAGTGGGAACGCCCCGTTTTCGCTACGAAGGATACGCTATTACACTGAAACCATTGGCCCTTACAACATTGTCTTTTTCACTTAGGACAAGTTTTAGATCAACGGGAATTAGTTAAGCCGCTTCGACGGACGATATGAACAGTATACCCTCTTGATCCAAGGACCTCTCCATTAGCTCACGGAGACAGCAGTAATTGGCCACTAAAAACCAAGGAATGATGAACGGAACAAATTGGAAAAGAGTAGAAGCTTTTGCGCTAGACAGTCCAGCCGACAACTATGGCTTTAGCACCCGTCTAGCTGATGAAAATGATTGGTCGATCACCTTTACCAAACGCGCTATTTCGGAATACAAGAAATTCATGTTCCTGGCAGCTACGGCAGATCGAATGGTCTCCCCCTCGGAAATCGTGGATATCGTCTGGCACCAACATCTGATTTTCACCAACTCCTATCAAGACTTTGCTAAAGTTCTGGGAAAACGAATCGAACACATTCCCTCCACGCACAACCCCGAAGAGAGGGAGACCTTTGAGTTTGCTAAAAAACGTACCACACAACTGTATACCGAACATTTCGGAGAGCAGCCCGAAGATGTTTGGGGCCATAACTCTTTAGCACATCAATTGCAGAATGTAGTCGGCCCCTTTCCAAAATTGAATAAGCAAAACAGCTCAGGGCTAATATTTCTGGTGTTCTCCTTACTGTTTTACCCTTTATTTCTGATCTACAAGCCCTTCTTGTTAAAGATTGGCAACCCAGATTTTTTACTAATTTATTTAGGGGTAGTAGTAGTGACCGTGGTATTGCTCGAATTATGGAGCACCAATAAACTGCAGGAATATGCTAAGTTCTTGTATCAGGGAGGCATATTGAAATATCTGCACCCGTTCGAATTAGTCTATATGCAGAAAGGGAAATTCGGGCATATTATTCATGGCATCCTGGATCGCCTGGTGGAGAAAAATTATATAAAGATCGGGAGTACGTCCTACAAGCTTAGCGTACAAAAAGACAATCAATCTTTTGAAGATCCCTTTAAACAAAATGTTTACGACACGATTAAGCGGCACGAGTCGCTACATTATCCAGAGCTATTGAATGAACTCAAGCACAAGCCAATGTTTTCTCGCATTGTGTCTTTCTGCGATAAGTTGAAGGAAAACTTACACCAAACAGGCCCATTCTTAAACCTATTCAGAGTGCGCTGGATCGTTTTCCTCTTTCTATTAACTCCTGGCTTGACACGATTGACACTGGGTCTGAGCAATGGCAAACCGGTTACTTATCTAATTCTGAGTCTTCTTGTACTCTTGGCTTACTTTGTAGCCTCAAGCATTTGGTTTGATCGCATCCTGTTTCGACAGAGCATTCCGAATCTATTCAGAGATAAGTTAAGTCAAAAACAAGAATTGAAAAGAACACATTGGAATTACTTTCTCTACGGAGAGCAAGCCTTGGTCGTGACTATGCTTCCATTGATAACCTACACCGATAAGAATGCGAACAAAGCGCATATGGTAAGTTGCGGGACGAGCTGCAGTGGCGGTTGCGGAGGAGGATGTGGTGGTGGTTGCGGGGGCGGCTGCGGAGGATGTGGTGGCTAAGTGGCGGTGGATGCCAATAAAATGTAGTCAATAAGTAAGGATGTATAAAAAGTTTTTGAAGGCTACTTCGGATATCCGGAGTAGCCATTTTGATATGTATATTACTGGTAACTAGTCTGCTACGTTAAGATTTCCACAACATTCTTTTATTCTCTTTTTGGTATCTTACAGCCCCATGAAATCTAGGCTAACACGACTGCTTTTGATCCTCACCTGCTTGTTTTTTGCTAGCAACAGTTATGGTAGGTATCGAATTGAAGGTAAGATAAACTTAGGTGAGGAGTGGCAGCCGAAGGTATTTATGGCCATGGTGGAAAAGCTCTCTGACTATTACCGAGCCAGCCCAGATTTAATTGTAGATATCGCAGTAGTAAACGAAGATGGATCCTTTGTCCTTGAAGGAAAGCAGCTACCCGAAGAAAACCGATTCTATCGCTTATACCTGATGAAGGAGCAAAATACAGACTACGATGCCTGTCTGTATGTCGGTGGAGATGACCACAATTTCATCCATCTCATCCTCAATAATCATTCGGAACTAGAGATTGTCGCTGATAGTAGTTACTATTCTCCCTTCGGCAATTATCAAGTCAAGGGCTCCATGGATAATCAACTTATGAGAGAACTGGCCCGGATGGTTTACCCCAGCTTTTATTTTTACCAAATCCGGTTCCCAAGTGTCCTGAAGCTAACGGAAGAAAGGCTTTTCCACGACCTTAAGTTATTCACAGACACCTGCTCTAGCGATATGGCCGCCCTAGCTGCTATGGCCAATATCGACATGGAAGCCTATTATGAAGAAGACCCCGATTTCTTCAAACGCTTCGGAAGTCGACTTGAGGCGGCGTTGCCAAGGGATGTGTATACGGAAAATTTTCAACGAAAATTGCATTACTTCGAGCCTCCCACGATTGTAAAAGCGCCAGATTGGCTAATCGTAGTGGTGGTGTTACAGGGACTGCTGATCTGTCTTCTTCTTCTCCGTTTACTACAACTCAAAAACGCTCCAAAAGAAATCGCTGCTGTGGAGAGCACCAACCCTGCCCCAATTGAGAAGCTTACCGCTAAAGAACAGGAGATCCTAGATTTGATCCTAGCAGGGAAATCCAATAAAGAAATAGCTAGTAGCTTATTCATTGAGGTGAGCACCGTAAAGACACACATCAACAAGATATATGGAAAGCTCGACGTAAAGTCTCGCAGAGAAGTCATGAGTCTAAAGCAATTGCCGACCGAATAAACCACCTCTATTCCGCTCGCATTAATAGTTCCAACAACACATGGTTGAATTGCGAAGCAATTTCCCTTGCCATCTCAAGGGCATCCTTTTCTGCTCGTGCCCGCCGCTTACTTAAAGCCTTGATAAAATAACTGCCTAAAGTGGTACGCACACGCTCAAAATCTAATTCAGGGATAGAAATAATCTGCAAACGTAAGCCCGGATCTGTAATATGCTTCAATAAATAGGCTTTAAGATCCTCGGCATAACGACCAAAGTTTTCTAATGCAACATCAAGCTGTGGCTGGCGTTCTAACTCACTTGACATCCTGGTAAGTTCTTCAATTTGACGTTTAGGAATTTTCATGACCTACTATTGCATAGTGGAAAATAGTCCACCATTGGTGAAGGAGTACGAGCAAGCAGGTAACATCAAGTATTGTTGAGTAGCACAAATATTACAGAAAAGATTGGCATAAGTCAAGTAAGATCTAGTCCATTTCCCCTTTCGCGTAGGCATAAGAAAGGCCCAATATAAATTTAGCTACTTCCAATTCTTCTTGCGTTCTCGGCGCGTACATCATGATAATGTTAGGAGGTAGAAAGCCTCTCTTTATCAATGGATGCCATTCCCCCCAGCCTTTATCAATAATCCTAGCTGCATCTTCTTTTGATAGTCCCAGGTGCATACTATGGTCGGGATGCGGGTGAAAATGGGCAAACTCCGTTCCAATCATGAAGGCATTGCAGCTGTCGCAGCTATGTCCCTCTTCCATACACATTGCAATTGCGCCAGGAACAGAAATGGCACTAGGCCTCTTTTCTATGTGTAGTAAAGCAAAAGCCCAATCCTTTAATTCCTGCACATATGATAAATCTCCGGGCTGCTGATTGAGCTGAGTATGGGGATTGGTATTGGTAGTTAGAGGGCGGTCACCTTGCCTAGCTGGGATATTTTCTAATGTGATTTGGATATCCATACTACTTTCATTCTTGTCGTTATACAATATTGAAGAGCAGACAATTATGAAAGCTAGAGTGATAGCCAACACCTTGATGATCTTTGCAGCTTTCATATGACTTTGTCTTTGTTTCAGCAAAGATCAGCGGATAAGCTTGCAAAAAGATTAAGGTAGTTTAAGAAAACTATCTATTCCTCTTACCGCGTATCATACTCAGGAACTCCGGTGTGATGCCCAGATAGCTCGCGATGTGCTTTTGTGGAATGCGTTGCGCTACAGTGGGGTATTCTTGCAGAAAATAGTTGTAACGTTCCTCTGCTGTAAAGGACAAATTTTGGACAATCCTATTTTGCTGAGAAAACATCTTATTACGAAATAGAACCCTGGTATAACTGACAAACTCAGGAACTTCTCTAATCAAGGAATCCCAATGGGTTTGATTTATAGCCAGCACATGGGTATTTTCAAGCGCTTGGATGCTACAGATCGCGGGAGTCCGAGTAATGAAGCTTTGCAAATCTCCAGACCACCAGTTTTCGATCGAAAAAGATATATTATGTTCTACCCCATTGAAGTCAGTTACATAGGTTCTGACGCATCCCTTTACAGTAAAAAATAACTCCTTGGAGTGATGCTCAAAATGGAGTAAATGCTCTTTTTTTGAAAAGCGTTTATCTACAAACTTATTCAGCACGAGCTGTAAGTTGTCATCTGAAATGGGCAGGGTATCCCTGATATGTTGGATGAGTCTATCCATGCATGGCTTGCTTCAAGCCCGATTGTATCTACCTAGGCTTTCAAACTATGGTAAAATGACGGCAAGTTGCCGCTTGAAGAGGGGATTGAACAAGGCTCCTCGATGTCCTTCTCCCTGAAGGGTAATCAACTTATTCCCTTTTTGGTTTAATTCTAGTAATCCTTCAGAGGAGTCATACGGAATAACCTGGTCTTCGGTACCATGAAACAGGGTAATCGGCTGCTCAATTTGGTCAATCCAATCCTCACTCTTCAGTTGGTATTTCACCAAGAAGTTGGGAATAAAAGGGGCCCATCGGTTTTTTAGATTTACCATGCTCATATAAGGCGCCACCAGTACCAATTGCTGAGGATCATTGTGTGCAGTGAGGTAGGTAGCCATACCTGTTCCTAATGAGTATCCTAAAACAATAATCTGGGATTCACGGTAATGCTGTTTCAGATAGTCATAGACCTTCTGTACATCCGCATGCATTTGGTTCTCGCTATAAATCTGTCCATCACTCTTTCCGTAACCACGATAGTCTGGCATGAAAATGTCATACCCATGCCCCTGCATCCCTCTTGTCTGCCGCAAACAGCGGCGATTAGACCCTCTATTGCCATGCAGATACAGGATTACCCCCTTTGAACGGGCTTCTCGAATCCACAAGGCATTAATGGATAGTTCTCCCTCCACTGGAATTTCTACCTCTACTCCCGTTCGAAAATGATGGTTTTCTGGCAAAGGCTGAGGGCGGAAAATGATAAGGTCTTGAAAAAAATATAAGCCCACACAAGCTAGCACATATACTACTCCGATGAACCAGGCAAATCTTTTTAATGCTTTCATAGCTCCCATTTTAATAGCATGGCGAGAATAAACAACTGGTGTATGTATTTGTTAATAAAATTTAAAAGCAGTCCAAATTTGCGAAAAGATCTGTATAAAATTCGCAAATTTGCGCGGCAAAGATAGGTTTGAGAGAGAACTTTAGTCTTTCTCGCACAAATAGTTACAAATTAACCCAGAGGTAAACTTTCGATATCTACCTCCTTCTCAATTACAGGATACGGCGCAGCCCCAATACCAGTTCGTGTCGTAGTTTCTCCTCTAGCAAAAGTAAGGACTACATTGATTTTTCGGTGAACAACATGTTTGAGTATAACTCGACGGAGTTCCGTCCACCAGGTATCAGACTTGTGCTTCCACCATGTGTTCGAATAGTCTACTTGCGAAAACATCGCAATGCAGTTTAGATAATGCTAATTACTTATAACCAATTGACTTAACACCTTATGTGCTACCGATCACCTGTTCTATTATTCGTACTGTTATTGGGCATTGTCCAGCTCCAGGCCAATGGAGGGAAAGGAGGAGAAGTGCCAAGCATGAGTGTAAAACGTACCTCGGCTCCCATTTTGCTAGATGGTGCGTTGGATGAAGCCGCTTGGTTTGAGGGGCAGCCAGCGAAGGATTTTTGGGAAAACTTTCCGACAGATTCTACCCTTTCGCCTGTCCAGACAGAAATTTACATGACCTTCGACGATCAGAATTTATACATAGCAGCTAAATGCTATTCAATCGGCGAAGACTATATCATCACCTCTCTTCGGCGAGATTTCCGAGCAGGAGGTAACGACAATATTACTTTTTTGATCGACCCATTTAACGACCGTACCAATGCCTTTGTATTTGGTATGAATCCCTATGGTGTGATGAGGGAAGCGTTGATTGCCAATGGGGGAAATGATCGTGAGGACTTTGATGAATCCTGGGACAATCGCTGGACCGGTGTATCCAAAATTTATGACGGCTACTGGATTTGTGAACTGGCCATCCCCTTTAGTACCCTCCGATTTAAGGAAGGATTGCGAGAATGGAAATTCAATAGCTACCGTTTCGATACGCAGAGTAATACTCGTTCTAGCTGGCATCGTATTCCCCAAAATCAGATGATCATGAACCTCGCTTATATGGGGGATATGATATTTGAAGAGGCACCAAGAAAATCGGGGCCGAGTATTTCCGTTATCCCTTACGTTACCGGGGGTTTGAGTAAGGATTTTGAAGGAGAGACTCCATCAACAGATCAATTTAATTTTGGAGGAGATGCAAAAATCACCGTCACGCCTAGCCTCAACCTCGATCTGACCATCAACCCGGATTTCTCACAGGTAGAAGTAGACCGACAGGTGGTCAATCTCGATCGATTTGAAATATTTTTCCCGGAACGGAGGCAGTTCTTCTTAGAGAACGCCGACCTTTTTGGAAGATTTGGGGAGGATCGGATCAACCCCTTCTTTTCACGCCGTATCGGTTCTGCCCGAGTCAAATATCTCAATGATGACGGGGAAGAATCCAGCAGTACCATTCAAAATCCGATCCTCTATGGAGCGCGTTTGAGTGGTAAGGCAGATGAAAACTGGCGGGTAGGCTTATTGAACATGCAGACCGCGCAAGAGGAAGACTTTGAACTTCCTTCCTATAATTTCACCGTAGCAGCTGTACAGCGGAAGGTGTCTAGCCGATCAAATATCGGTATGATTTTCGTGAATAAGCAAGCCCTAACCGAAGACTACAACAAGGACTATTACGACGAATATAACCGCGTGATCGGCCTGGACTATAACTTGGCTTCCAATGACAACTCTTGGACGGGTAAAGCATTTTATCACCAAGCCATAACACAGGATAATGAGGCTCAAAATAAGTTTTCAACTGGTACGCGGCTCCAGTACCTAAAGCGTAACTTCAGCGTAACCTGGCGCCATGCCTACGTGGGTGAAGGCTTTGATGCTCAGGTCGGTTTCATCCGTCGTAAGGACTATTTCCGTGTGGCACCTGAATTCCGTTATTTCTTTTATCCAAGCAAAGGAAAACTCAATCGCCATGGCCCTGGACTACAAGTAGAAACACTTTGGAACCCTGGCTTTGGTCGTTCAGATCACCAATACGAGGCATTTTGGGATTTTAGTTTTACCAATAATGCTCGGATGCGATGGAGTATCCAAAACGATTACACCTACTTATTCAGTGACTTTGACCCTTCCCGTTCGGATGCTGAGCCCATATTGGGAGAGCAAGGCTATAATTACACGAGTCTACGTTTCTTCTACTCTTCTGATGCGAGGAAAAAACTCGCTGTATTTGTGAGAGGTAATGCCGGCCAGTTTTTCAATGGATACAGTTATCAGGCAGGAGGTAGGTTGACCTATCGATATCAGCCGTTTGGTCAAATAGCCATGGACTTTACGTATACTTATTTGGATCTACCAACCGTGCAGAAAAGCTTGATACTCGTTGGTCCTAGAATTGATATTACTTTCAGTAAAGACGTCTTCCTAACCACCTTCATTCAGTACAATAGCCAGGTGGACAACGTCAACATCAATACGCGATTCCAATGGAGGTTCGCCCCTGTGTCTGATTTCTTCTTAGTCTACACAGACAATTATATCTCAGATAACTTTACGGTAAAAAATAGAGCGGTCGTAGCAAAATTGACCTATTGGCTTAATCTTTAGCCCTTTTCAATTCCTCCAGTCGTTCCCTGAAGATGTACTTGGGCGTACGCTCATAGAGCTCTTTATACAGAGACAAGGCTTTTTCGTATGCTTTTGCATCTTCAGGGACGATCCTCCACATCTGGAAATAACCGTACGCCAGCAAATCTTTTTCCTCTGTAGAAAATATGGCTTCGTTCAGCAGTTGCTGCGCTTCCTTTTCCCTTCCATCGAAACTATAGCATCTTGCCGATAAGACTTTAGCCTCAAATAGAAGTTCTGAATTACCTAGTTCTTCCCCGATGGTCAAGGCTTCGGTAGAAACCTCCTTCAGCGCTTGGAAATCTTCCGTTTCAATATATACAGCTCCTAGCTCCACCAAACTCGCGCCCAATACCAGTCTATTCTTAATATTCCTTGCAATGACGATAGAGCGTTCGTAGTAATGCTTAGATCGTTCATATTGCTTCGTGAAGTAAAAGACATCACCTAGGGTGTTGACCGCTTTGGCGATCCCCTTTTGATATCCCAATTCTTCACATAACATCAGATTCTTTTGTAGATACTCAATGGCCTTATGAAAATCGCCTTTGACATTATGTAGCTCGCCGATCAAACCCAAAGCAATCGCAGTTCCCTGCTTGTCTCCCAACTCTTCTACCAAACGCAAATCCTCCAAGAAGCATTCCATTGCCTTCTCGTAATCTCCTTGGTGAACATAGACGATGCCCATGCTACCGATGGCAATGGCCTTCAATTGTTTATTGCCTAGTTCCTGGCTTAGGACCAGTCCTTGTTCGAAACAATCTAGGGCTTCTTCATTTTCTCCCTTTTCTAGATAGACAATGCCCAGATTGGTATATAGAGAGGCCATCCCCTGTTTATCTGACAAGCGCTTGCTGACCCGCAGCTGAGATCGTTGCACGGCAATAGCTTCCTGGTAGTTACCTAGGTTCATATGCGTCAAGCCCAAATTAGAGGCAATCTGAGCACTTCCAGCGGTACCCCGCGTAGCCACGCCGATCATAATGCTTTGTTCAAAGTATTGCTTGGCCTCTTCGTATTTTCCTTGTCGGAAATACAAATTCCCAAAGTCCGCATTCACCCTAGCGATACCTACTCTATCGTCTACCGAATCAAATAAACCCGATGCGATTTGGAGGTAGTTCATCGCTTTGCCATATTCCCCTTTTAACATTAAGAGGTGAGCTAGGTTATTATTCGTTTGGCCGATCAACAGCACATCTCGAGATTTTTTCGCCAGATCGAGTGCAATTTCATAAGCTCGTTGGCATTCCTCCCATTCCCCAATCAACTCCAACACTTTTCCTTTTTTCAAATGTGTCTTAATCTCATCTGCCCCTTCATTCTTACTCCCCAGTTTATTGAGCAATTGGTCATAATACTCCAAAGCACGTTGATTCTGATAATTCCTCCGGGAATAGTCCGCTGCTTTTCGAAGGTATTCACAAGTTTTATCAAATACACCGGCCTGTTCGTAGTGGAAAGCTAAATCCACATATCTTCCCTCAATATTATCTGCATAGATTCGTTCGATGGCTTCGGCAATCAATTGGTGCAGTTGCTGCAGACGAGTTCGGAGCTGCATGCTGTAAACAGCCTCCCGCAAAAGGGAATGTCGAAATATATAGCGTAGCTCATTCGTTGCCAACCAGATTTGCCCCTGTTCTGCGGTCTTCACCTGTTCACGCAATAATGCCGAGGAGTTCCCCTCAAAATCGGCGAAGCCCTCTTGGACCTTCATCACTTCAGACAATACCGGATATTCAAATTCCCGTCCTATTACCGCAGCAGCTTTCACCGTCTCTCGAACCAATTTTGACAGTCGGTCAATTCTCGCTGTCAATACTGCATTGATAGAGTGGGAAAGCTTTACATTTTGATCTTTAATATTCCAAACGCCATCCTTCTTATCTAGTAAGTTACTTTCCGCAAAGTACTTTAGCATTTGCTCCAGATAGAAAGGATTGCCATTGGTGGTACGCCCTAACAATTCAAAGAATTCCTCAGAGATTTCGGAGCCTAGACTGCTTTCGGCAAACTGCCGGACTGCATCATCCTGAAGAAACTTCAGATCTATTTCCATTAAGGGAAGGCCTAACTCCTTGAGCAGATCTTCATCCACCAAGTTGGGTTTGGTACCATCATCCAGGTAACGTGAGGTAGTCAAGACCCAGATCGGGTGATGTCCAATCCGACGAATTAGTTCGTGTAGAAGCTCCTTGGAGCTATCGTCCATCCAATGCCCATCTTCAATTTCAATCACTATAGGCCGTGACAGGGCCTCGGCTTCGAATACACTGATAATGGCAGTCAAAGTATTCTCATAACGACCTTTAGCATCTAGATAATCCCAGAGTGAATCCGGGTAGGAAATTCCAAGATGCGCTGCCAAAACAGTTTTCGTGCGCTCTAGTTCTGCCATTACTATCTGTGCACGAGCGGCTGGAATAACCTTCAGTTTAGCCAAGAGTTCAGCAAATACGCTTTCAAAGCTCTCCTGGTTGATAACTGAGGTATTGTTTTGTAGCTGTCGAAAGTAATTTCTTAGGAAGTAGATGAAAGGATTGAAGGGCTTACGGAGAATTTGATCCGACTGACAGATGAGCCATTTGATATTGAATCGTTCCTCCAGCTCATTCCCAACCTCATAGATCAGCCTACTTTTTCCAATTCCGGCCTCTCCAAAAACGTGCGTAACTCCTGTAGCACGACCTTCTTGTAGAGGTTTGGAAAAAGTCATCAATTGCTCTAACTCCGTCTGGCGAGCCACCAGGTGGCTATCGTAATCCGGACTCAGATCAAACTCTCGATCGATCAGGGTGAAAGTGGGAATATTCCCCTTTATACCCTTGTATTTGATATCTCCTTTGTGGAAAAATTTGAAGTGCGGATTTTTGCGAATCTCTTCATCAACCAGAATCTCACCCCAATCCGCATAAGCCATCAAACGCGCCGCCAAATTAACGCGATTACCTACTGCTGCATACTGACACCTCTTTTTCCCTCCTACAATACCCGTATAAGCCAGACCTAGAGAAAGGCCCGCTTTAAATTGTAATTTTGTTCCCTTTTGTAGCTTCGCTACATCTTCTCGTAAGGCGTTGATAAATTGCAAGGCTCGATCCGTATTGTTCTCAAAGGAGATCGGCGCTCCAAAGAAACAGAACATCACACCTCCCTTATCACCAAAATCAATCTCCTTGAAATAGCCAGAAAAAGAATGCACTTCATCTAGCACTTGAGTCGCAAATTGATTCATCAATTCATGGCTATCTATACCCTCGAAAGAGATGAACACTGCAATGACCCGACGAAACTCTCCTTCCTGATCATAATTGATCACTTCTTTGGGAAGAAAGTTTTCAGCAATTACTTCATTCATTGCCGGTAACTCAAAAGCCGCCGGTGTAAAGAATTCCAGTGGTATACTGCGGCCCAGCTTATAGAAGCCAGGTTCCATTTCATGAATCTCGAAACCGTGCCCATTAAGCTGCACCTTCATTATCTCGTCGATCACAATGTCTTGATCACTTGCTCTAACTTGACATTGTGCGCATTGGTCAATCGGCTTGCCTCTGAAGTAGAAGGCCTGCTTGTTTTCCCCTACAATGCCCCATTCTACGGTACCAAAGGAAAGACCTACTTTCAAACCGAAAGTAAACTGACCAAAGCTAAACAGCCCTTCACGAAACAGTTGGTGTGCATGAAGAGCCCCCTGGACAATGTCTTGGGCATGAATATCTGTACCGGCTGACGGAAAGATGGCCGTGAAGGCATCACCGGCAAAGTATGGGATAAATCCGCCCCTAGCATACACGAGGTCTACCAGCGGATCAAACACTTTATTGAGTATGATTGAAAGCTGCTCTGCACCCTTGTTTCCCTCTCTCATCAGGCTCTCCGTCAATGGGGTAAAGCCAGAAAGATCAAGAACCATTGTGTAAGCTTCTATCTCACCATGGGTCAACCCTCTACGCAACTGGTTCTCAATAAAATGTGGAATCAAGTTTTTCACTATGTAATTCGACGCTTAGACTATAGGTGCAATTTTGCGTGCCCCAATATTAATGCAAAGAATAATGTAAGCCTACTAATTAGCTTGAAAAATTACGAAAAAGTGCCCAAATATCCGCATGGTCAAAAGGGCTCCCCTTTCAGCCGAAGGCTCACATTTTCTTAGGGTTACAAAGGTGAACAACGCTTAAGCCCTAAAACTTGTTGCTTTAAATCTGCAAACTCCCGCCAATTTTATAATTTTGCGGTGATAAGGATGGTACCTTAGCAGCAAGCCTGCAACTTGCCATACGTAGTGCCTTCCGAATACCTGAAGTCTAGCACTTTTGATGCTTTTCTGACCAATAGTCACGACTTCGGGCGGGAAGGACCATTAGTTAACGTACCGAGGAGACAATAGCAATAACTGTCTTCCGAATTATTGTAAGTAAAATGTCACGATTGCACAATCTCGTCAATAATGACGAGCTCAAGCGTCGCATGGAAGCTAGCGACGAGGAAAGAATTACGCTCTCATTCTATCAGTATCACAACATCGAAAGTCCGGAAAAATTTCGCGATCAGCTCTATCGCTCCTGGTCCAAATTGGGGGTCTATGGTCGCATCTATATTGCCAACGAAGGCATTAATGGACAGATATCCGTACCTGCAAATGAATTGGAAACTTTCAAGGAAAAGATGTACGATGTTCCTTTCTTGGACGGTATCCGTTTGAATATCGCCGTGGATGACGATGGAAAATCCTTTTACAAACTAAAGATCAAGGTTCGTAAAAAGATCGTTGCGGATGGGTTGGACGACACTAGCTTTGACGTCACCAAACGCGGAAAGCACCTGGATGCAGTATCCTACAATGAACTGGCTGACCAGGAAGATACTGTCATAGTGGATATGCGTAACCATTATGAAAGTGAAGTGGGTTACTTCGAAGGCGCTATTCGCCCTGATGTGGAAACCTTTAGAGAAGCACTCCCTCTTGTAGAAGATATGCTAGAAGAAAAAAAGGACAGCAACATCATTATGTATTGTACCGGCGGGATCCGCTGTGAGAAAGCCAGTGCATACTATCTACACAAAGGCTTTGAAAATGTCTTTATGGTAGATGGAGGCATTATAGAATATACGCGTCAATGCAAAGAGCAGGGATTGCCCAATAAGTTTCTAGGTAAGAACTTTGTCTTTGATGAGCGGATGGGAGAGCGTATTGGAGAGGAGATTATTGCCAAATGCCACCAATGTGGAGAGCCATGCGATACGCAC
>CAJXPD010000143.1 GCA_913057785.1 uncultured Lewinella sp.
TTGACAATTACGGGCGAGATCATCATCCGCGTTGCTTTACCACCTGGATGGCCGGAGCCGGTATTAAACCTGGATTCTCCTTCGGCGCGACTGATGATTTTGGATATAATATTGCTCAAGATCCGGTGCACATTCATGATTTTCAAGCTACTGTCCTACATTTGCTGGGTATCGATCATGAGCGGCTCACTTACCGCTTCCAAGGTCGGCGATTCCGCCTAACGGATGTGCATGGAGAAGTGGTGAAGGATATTCTAGCTTAGCAAGCGCTGCTAGTCACGGGGTGACTTTGAGTCACCCCGTGACTAAGCCTAGCGCTTAGCAGAAGTATCCTTCTTCATAATGGGTAATCTAATCTGAGAAGGATATTTAGCGGAATGATGGATCTGATTATTGGCCACCACTCCTTCTTTCTCATCGAAATTATTTCCTCCCGTATTTAGGTTTCGCGTGAAGCGAGGGAAATTACTACTGGAAATCTCGATTCGGATTGAATGTCCTTTTTCGAAGTAGTTGCTGGTTGACATGGGCGTCATATTGATCTCATATACTTCTCCCTCTTCCATAAATACCTCTTTGTCATATCCTTCTCGGTAGCGGGCACGTTGGATCGTCTCATCGAGGTTGTAGGCGCGACCATCTGGGTATACGTCGATCAATTTGATGGTAAAGTCCGTATCCTTTGCATCTGAGCCTACGAAAAGCTGAGCTTCGATAGATCCCGTAACTTCTACCCCTTCTTCAAGAGGTGGAGTGGTGTACACCAGGATATCGCTTCTAGTTTCCATCTGCTGCTGATCAAAAGCTCCTCCTCTCACCGCATTGCCTGTACAGCATACATTACCGCCATAGGACTTTACCGGGTTCATCGGGTCATAGGTGAACTTATCTACCGCAGTTTTTACTTTAGCCGATTCCTTTAGAAGTTGGCCATCGCCATATAAGCTATTGGCACTTCCACCGCTGGACAGATAGAAAGTAGTCATTTCCGCTGCCTTCGGTGGCCATTGTTCAGCCTGCTGCCACTTGTTGCTACCCATAGTGTAGTACTGAACACGTGGCGTCTTTTCCTTGAAATCATTTTTCTCGCCTTTCAACCAAAGGTCGAACCAAGCGTAGATCTGCTCGTCGTAATTCAACCTTGCGTCACCCACGCTGCGTTCTCCCACGATCGTATTTTCAGTGGCGCGAGTGTAGGCGCAATG
Source organism: uncultured Lewinella sp. (assembly GCA_913057785.1). GTDB lineage: Bacteria > Bacteroidota > Bacteroidia > Chitinophagales > Saprospiraceae > DT-111. The sequence goes on from CAJXPD010000143.1 coordinate 1,206, forward strand.
TAGGGTCGGAGCAATCACGAGATACTGATTGTCTGCCACATCCTTATCCTTGATATTATTTCTTACATGATTGAACAAGGCAAGATTAGGGCTGATAGAGACATCATACCATGAGGTAAACCAAAAACTAGGAACTGCAAAGCCCATATCATCGTGGTATAGCCCCCCCTTGTACCAATCCGGATCATTTGGCTTACGACGGATCATCTTATCATAAATCTCTTCCTTACCATTGATGTTCTTTATGATATCAGAAACCGGAAGATGACTTAAAGCTTCGGCCATATCCACTCTAGGGTTTTCGGGAGCAAGGTCATAGAAACGCGAAATTCGGATTAGGTCTTCTTGCGTTGCTCCTGGCGGGATTCGTGGCTTGAATTTATCATGTTCTACGCCGTATAACCAGGCCGTGAATAACATCTGTTGGGCACCGCCACGGTACCAATTACCCTGCTCCATATAATCTCCCACCTGTCCCACTCCCGCTCCATACCCCATAGGTACCATCGCTGCATGGGAAGGGTGATCCAAAGCCGCCACAGCCATCTGCCACTCAGCAGTGGAAGAACAACCATAGGTTCCAATTTTACCATTACACCAAGGCTGGGCTTTCATCCAGCTAAAGGCATCGTATCCATCCGTCAATGGTACTCCGAGAATATCCCATTCTCCCTCCGAAAAGTAGCGTCCACGTTCATTTTGAACCACGTAGGCATATCCTCTCTTTACTGCTTCGTAAGCCCGCTGTGCCGTACGAGAACGGATCTCTCCATCCCCCCAAGTGTTGAAGTTGTAAGGGGTTCGAGAGAAGATTACAGGCACGGGCTTATCCGTTTTAGGTCGGTAAATGTCAGTGCAAAGCCGCACTCCATCCCGCATGGGCATCATGACCTTTTGGTCAATGATAGCTTCGGCTTCCAATTTTTGCCAAATAGCTGGCTTTTCTTGGGCAGAAAGGACTGAAATACCGAAGGCGAGGAATAGGATTAGTAGTGTGTAAGTTTTTTTCATTGTCTAAGGTACAATATTGGTTAGAGCGATTTGCTAGAGCTCAATTTCCTCTAGAAAAACGCGAATAATATTACTAACTGAATCTGCATATTTGGGTAAGACCTTCATGCGATTCCATTCTGGGTGATCTACAAACTTCTTCCAATTGGCATCTCGAGCTTCCATAGAGTCAAAGGCCACCATGTAGACCAATGCAGGCATTGCTGGTCCAGCAATGAGGTTGCCGAAGAAGACCGGATCTAATCCAGTTTCTAGAAAAACAGGAAGCTCTTCGTCATTAAACATAGCTACCTTACGAGAAACGGCATCATCATTGTGTCCCTCATAGATCCGCAACTCAAAAAGTTTTCTGGCGTCTGCTGGTTCCTTTAGGGCAGGCATCCCGCTGAAAGCTTGCATGAGGTAAGTATTGTAACGAGCGTACACCTTATTGGCAGAGGGAATTTTCCGATAATCTGCACTTGCCTTCTTGAAGACGTTATCATTCTTCAGCTTAGCTTGTACCTTCAGCATATGATCAAATGAGGCGTAGGCTAGCAGCAAATATACCTTGCCAGGTTGGCTCATCCCCATTTCGCGAAAGGCAATTGATTTCTTCACCCCCGCTCTTTGCAAAGCAGGAACCAAAGTCTCTTTTAAATATGGCTGGAAAGGACCACTTTTACCAAAGTTCATGGTATAAACTCTAAGTTCAAGAATTTCCTGATCAGCCATTGGATTCGGAGTTTTTGATTGGGCTTGTAGGCTCGATGAAGTGGCGAGTGCACCCATTGCAGATGCCGCGATGAACTTTCTCCTTTTCATAAGTCGATTTTCGTTTTATATTCTCTCAAGAAAGCAATAATTTTTAGCAATGTGAAACTAGGATGTGTCTGAATTTAATCAATTGAGGTGGTTCCGAAGCCTTCTCTATGGGAATTTCCTGCTCAATTTGTACATCTACCTTCATAGGCCATCGGAGCAAACCTATCAAGCCTCAATTTACGCCAGCAAATCGAAGCAGCTTCTGAGAAATCAACTATCTTGAGCCAAACTTCGCCTTCAGTATGAAAAAATTTGGTCTCAGTCACCATTGGCTGATCTTTCTATCCTTCGTAATAGCCATACCCGCCGGCATCTTTTTTGGAGAAGAACTTAAGTTCCTTGAATACATTGGTACCGCTTTTATTCGACTCTTGAAAATGATCATCGTACCGCTAGTTACTTTTTCCATCATCAATGCCTTAGCTCGCTTTGAGCAGTCCGAGGAATTACGCAGAATCGGATGGAAGACCTTGGGCTACTTCATGATCAGTAGTCTTGCAGCAATCGTGGTGGGCTTATTGTTATTCAACTTCATCAATCCGGGGATCAATGTGGAACTTCCAGTAGGTAGCGACAGTGAATTATCACTACAAGTGAATCGCCCCTCTGGCATTCTTGAGATTTTGGTCAATATCATTCCAAGCAACCCGGTAGAAGCCTTAGCCAACATGAATATGTTGAGCATTATCTTCTTTTCCATCCTTTTTGGGATTGCACTTACTAGGGTTAGTCCCAAGATGAAGGAGAACTTTTTGGGGTTCTCCGAAAGTGTATATGAAGTAATGATCGTTATTACCAATTGGGTAATTGCTCTAATTCCAATCGGGGTCTTTGGTCTGGTGATCAAGGCCATCAACCAGACGGATGTATCCTTTTTCAAATCTGTATTCTGGTATATCATTACCCTAGGTACCGCTCTTCTAATCGTATTTTTTGTGATTCAACCTTTATTCTTGTTCCTGTTTACCCGGAAGAACCCGATCGTGCACCTAAGACAAATGGGGGATGCGGTGATCACTGCGCTGGCCACCTCCTCTTCCTTAGCGACCATGCCGGTGAGCATGAAGTGTGTGGAGGAAAATGCTGGCGTGCCCAAGAAAATCACCAACTTCATTATCCCGCTAGGGGCGACCATTAATATGGATGCCAGTGCGGTCTTTGAAGCTGTGGGAGCCCTTTTCATCGCGCAAGTATTGGGCTTTGAATTAGGCTTTACTCAGCAGTTCATCGTGGTCTTTACGGCGCTGTTGGCTTCTATCGGAGCGGCAGGTGTACCATCGGCAGGAATCGTCGTGATCTTCATAGTGATTGAGGCTATTGGTATCAAAGGCAGCGCAGCAGATTTCATCATCGGGGTGATTCTAGCTGTTGATCGCCCACTCGATATTATGCGGACCGCGATCAATATTTATGGAGATACGATTGCAGCAGTTGTGGTTTGGGAAAGTGAAAAAGAGACAGGCAATATTCCGACAGAGTAGCAGATAAGGAGGACGCTTGTCGACAACTTTTCATGCTCTATGCTGTTGTGATTTTGAATCTTTGCCTCAAGAACTTACTTTTGTCCGAAATAAAAAGCAGCGGAAATGATCACCTTATTATCACCAGCTAAAACATTAGACTTAGATCCTGTCGAAACGGCCACACACAGTGTACCAAGACTGATGACAGACACAGAATCCTTGGTAGCAGTCTTGAAAAAGAAGTCGGCTCGCCAGCTAAAGAATCTAATGAAAGTCAGTGATAATATTGCTGCCCTAAATGTAGAGCGCTACCAGAGTTTTGCTACACCATTTACTCCAGACAATGCCAAGCCCGCTGCCCTGGCTTTTAAGGGAGATGTTTATTTAGGTTTAGAAGCAGAGACCTTTTCAGCGGAAGATATGGACTTCGCTCAAGATCACCTTCGCATTCTTTCCGGTCTGTATGGTGTACTAAAACCATTGGATTTAATGCAAGCCTATCGATTGGAAATGGGCACTCCATTGAAGAAGGGTAGAAAGAAGAATCTTTATGAATTCTGGGATCGTCGAATCACTGATTTAATCAACGGGGATCTCGCTGAAAGCGGTGGCGATACCATCATTAATCTCGCTTCCAAAGAATATTTCCACGCCATTAAGCCATCCTTATTGCAAGGTAGGCTAATCAATATTCACTTCCGTGAAAACCGGAATGGGCAGTACAAAGTCATTTCTTTCAATGCGAAAAAAGCGCGTGGGAGAATGGCACATATAATTGTAAAGGAACGAGTTACCTTGGCGGAGAACCTCAAGGAGTTTGTAGCCAATGATTATTGCTACAACGAAGGTATGTCTACGGAAACAGATTGGGTATATACGATTGACTAATCATAAAGGCTGTAGCTAGGTCTCGACTAGGAGCCCCACTGGTCCATTTCTTTGATTTTCATCTGCATGATTACTGCGATAGAATGAGCTCGTTCTTTGGCCAAGCGGCTTTTTTCTCCCTGAAACAAGCCATCTACAGTTTCATTAAAGTAGGCCAACCAGATCTGAAAATGTTCGGAGGTCAAGGCATGCTTGTCATGCAGGCTCAAATGCTTTAGCATAGTATTCCTTTTATATTGGCCGGTGAAGAACAATACGCTTTCCCAGAAATCACAAAGAATATCAAAGTGTTCCTCCAGATGTTCTCCTTTCACCTCCCCGAATAGGTAAGATATCCGATCATCATTCAGAAGGCGATCGTAGAAGGCTCTAACCATGATATTGATATCCTCTCTGTTTTGTATATCTCTAGGTACTTCGGACATGCTATCTAATGCCTAACTTCTTTCCTCAACAAATACGTGGCAACTGCTCCCCCACCAACATACTGACTACTCTCCTACCTCCAATTTTACTTTGAAGTATTACTTGACGAGGGTGCTCATCCACGACTTCACCGATAATTGCGGCTCTACTGCCATTAGGTAGCCCTTGTAGGCGCTCAAGCACCGTCTCAGCCACATCTGCTTTTACCACCATAATAAAAATGCCTTCGTTGGCCACGTACAAGGGGTCTAAGCCTAACATCTCGCAGGCCCCATAAACCTGCTCATTTACTGGAAAGAATCTTTGCCAAAGCTCTACCCCTACATTTCGATCTCTCGCAATCTCAGTCAACACGGTGGCAATGCCCCCTCGAGTCGGATCTCGGAATAAGTGCAGGTCTTGACCAAACTCATCCAGTAGTTCCTTGACGGTATGATTTAGGTTAGTAGTATCGCTTTCAATATCCGTTTCAAACTCCAAACCTTCTCGGACCGACATGATCGCAATACCATGTGTCGCAATGTCTCCGCTGACAATGATTTTGTCTCCCACTTCAACCTGTTCAATGCTAATCTGAGCCTTCGGATGGATCTGCCCGAGTCCAGTAGTATTGATGAAAATCTTATCCCCTTTTCCACGTTCCACGACTTTGGTATCTCCGGTTACCACCTGAACATTAGCTTCTTGGCAAGCAAAACGAATAGCCACCAACACATCCCAAAACTCTTGCATAGGTAGCCCCTCCTCCAGAATAAAACTTAAGGACAGAAATTTAGGAATAGCACCACACATAGCTAGATCATTCACCGTACCGTTTACGGCCAACTCTCCAATGTTCCCCCCCGGAAAGAAGATAGGAGAAATAACGAAGCTGTCTGTTGTGAACGCGGTCGTCCCTTCTAGTTCTAGGAAAGCACCATCATGTCGCTTATCCAGCCAATCGTTTTTCAACAAATCGAAAACCCCACTGTCCAACAAGCGATTGGTTAACAGTCCTCCACTCCCATGCCCCAAAGTAATCACATCAAAATCAAGCTTCGGCATGGGGCATTGCAGATGCATCCGGATTTTCTTCTCCTGTTTTGAGGACATAAATTAGATTTATGAGGTTAATGACACTTTAAGGTAGGAAATTTTGCAGCAAGTGCTGAGGGATGTATAAATCTTAGTTCATCAAGGACTGGTACGTAAGAAAAAAAGCCATTGCCAAACCAAGTTGGTATGGCAATGGCTTATTCTTTGATTGCTTTCGCTTGTCCTAAAGGGTTTCCTACAAGTACTGATGTCAGCTATGAAGTCACATCCTCTAGGTACAACGGCTTCAGATTGATATTCTTTTCAACTAAGTCTATAGCCCGTTGGGCTTTCCATGGAGTATGGATATTTATCTTCACCTCTAGATTACTAATCTTCACTACGGAACCGTACGTATCCAGAGGTGTGGTCACAACGGGAATAGCGTGTTTTGCAAAGAAATCTTTACAAGGGAGTCGCTCGTACATGTTCCGCGGACTTCTTCCATCACCGGTAATGATAGCTCCTGAAATGGGAAATTCTTCGATCCCCTTCTGCGCGCAAATCATTTCGATCCTTTGCACCGCTTTGCAAAGGCGATTACTACTAACTACCAACAAAGAATTCTTCTCCTTAGCAAAATCGTGATTTGACACTAGGGAACCTGGTATTAGATTGTCTACCTGATTGGTAAGGTGAGCTTCATTTAGGATGGTCGTTCCGTACACTGCCTTGCGAATGGAGTGCATAATTGGATTACTCAAGCTTTTATCATAAGGGAGTACACCAAGCAATGGTAGGTTCTTTTGCTTAAGCCATCTGCACACATAATGTTCAACTTTTTCAATTTTCTCTGGTAATACCTTATTAATGATCACTCCTACGATCGGCACTCTTTGCCTTTGAAAAACGCAAAGACTCATCGCGAGACGGTCAATGGTTTTTCCAATTCCGCCTTCCACGATCATCACTACAGAGGCGTCTAACATCTTCGCTACTTCGGCATTCGAAAGGCCTACGACACTCCCTACTCCAGGGTGACCTGTTCCTTCGTAGATAACACAATCGTGATCGTTGGATAATACTTTTGCTGCTTTGGAGATTCTTTCTCGGTAGTTGTAGGCACTTGGATTATCTAGATAGGCGGCGGTGGCCCCTTTCCCTAGGATAACTGGGCTATGGATTTCCTCTTTTAGATCAAATCCAATGATCTTGGAAAATAGCAAGGCATCTTTGTCCACTTTCAGATCTCCAAGATCTACAAATTGTTGTCCAACAGGTTTACAATAACCCACATTGATGCCCTGATTTTTCATAGCCATTACTAGGCCGAGTGTTGAGGTAGTTTTACCAATGTGCTGGTTTGTTGCCGCTACATAAATGTTTTTTGTCATGGTCTTATAGAATTAAGGCTATTTGCCACGGTACTGGGAATTAGCAATGTTCTGGGATGACCAATAGCTTTGAATAAGCTAAATGCAATTGTTGGGTAGTTTATCTCAAATCTAAGGAGTAGATAACAAAATTTAAGATATCCAGGTTGAGGCAATTGGTTGTAATGGCTTTCAAATATATGTAAATCAAATGGGAAATGCACTACCCATTCTTTTTTCATCATAGCCTAGGCAGAATCATGGACTTACTGATTATCAGACCATTTACGAAGATACGGCAGAGAGATGTCTGTGTTTCAGTTTATCTATAGATAACAATTTCTTGTACACTTACAGCCGTAGACTGCTTGAGAAAAATGCGATAAACCCCTGCTGGTATCATTCGAAGGTCTAGGGTCAAATGTTCGCGATCTTGACTTAATCTTAGTTTTTGAATGGACTGGCCGGTGGAATTAACGATCCACAACTCATCTCCCTCTGCCAATACTTGTTGTCTCCAGTCTAAATACACCAGTCCACGACTCGGGTTCGGATATAAGGTCCATTCTCCCGCAGTCGAACTTTGACCTTGGGGTAAAGCAGGGCCATACATATCTAGGTCGTCGTCCTGCCCTGGCAAGAACGGGGGCAAAGGAAAATCTATAGTACCTTCGGAAACCGTAAAGGGTACTTCCAGTTGGAATACATAGGTACAACCTTGTGCATCTATGACCGTGATTTCATGCATCCCACTTTTGGTATTTAGGAAAACTGGACTTTCCTGAACTGCGCCATCATCCAATTGGTAAGAATACGGTGGGAATCCACCTGATGCCATCACTTCTATGTCCTTTTCATCTAAGTGATAACTGGCCTGTAAGGCTTTAGCTTCGACAAATTGTTCTGCAATCTGATCATTACCGTAACGAAGATAGACCGTGAAAGTACCAGGTGATAAGCCAGCAAAAATTGGACTGGACTGAAAGTCTACACCATCAAGACTATAGGAATACGGACCGTAGGTTTGTTCCATCACCAATGCGTCCAGAACCACTGAACCGCTCTCCAAGCAAACACTATCAGAAGTGACTAATACCTCCCAAGTGGGCTCCGGGGTTTCCAGTAAAATATTGAGGGAACGATTCGGCCACCATAGGTCATCGGGAAAATGGATGTTAAAGCCTAGATCATCTAAGAGTACGGAGGCGTCTCCGCCATGTCGATAACTCAAACGGCCTTCATTGATATCGAATTGGTTAAAGGTGCTTCCAATATCAAGTACACGATCATTTAGAATCAACTCCCCATAAGCAGGCAGTTTCGTCAAAATATAGATAATCTCTCTTAACTCCGTTCCCGGTAGCTCCGTGGCTAAATTTGTAGAAGTAATCACTTCCTCATCCCCGATCGCCATTATTAAGTCTGTCGACTGATAATTAGCTTGCCCGAGCAGCGTATCAAAACAAACTTCCAAACTCCATTGTTCCAGTAGACCAATCCCTCCTTCGACATCCTGGTTCGATAGGAACAGATCCCAGTTACCGGTGGCAATTTCCCCTGCAAAATTAGCAAAGGGTTGAATGGGTTGGACCGTTTCACTCACATCGAAAAGTGTGGATTCATCACAGAGATTAAGAAAGGCTGTCGGCCCCAAAGAGGCATCGTCATCAAAACTCATTAAGAAAGTTTCATTGCCGCAATCTCCAAGCAATAAGGGGCGCTCAAAGAGTTCGATATGAGTCCCATTCGGCGAGCTTAGGCTACCTGTCACCTGATCTACTCTGGGATGGTAGATTCTCATATTATCGACTCCGATCCGACCGATCGGCCATTCTTGGTCAATGGAAATTTGCCCGATAGGTACTCCGTCTGTTTCAAAACCAAAAACTGAAGGACTATGTGTATTGGAAATAGTCTCACAATGAGGTTCCATCCGCTGAAATGCATATGACTTAGCAGGGATACCGTTTCCGCAGTCATTCATCCCAGTAACTCGCCAATAGTAGATGGCTCCATCTGGGATATTCAACAGCTGATACTTTGTTCCTTCCACTACTTCACTAACGAATGTGGTATTGCCAAAGGTGGGCCTAGTAGCCACTTCTACCAGGTATCGATCCGCTCGATTCGTTTCAAACCATTCTAAGAAGACGGTGTTCTCATCAATCTTGGTACCGTCATAGGGCTGCATAAGAAAAGCTAAACCTGGACCTAGTTTTTTCTCCAGCAAAAGCCCGGTTGTTAGTTGTCCATTGGCATGCTGTAAGGTAATGCTTAGCGGATAGAAGGCATTGACCAATGGTCCTAATCCGGTCAGCTGCATTACCACTTCTTCCGCTGTACCATTGACTTCAAATTCAGCACTTACACCATTGGGGAGTCCATCAACTGAAAAATTTATCCCCTCAGATCCAATATTCGAACCCAAATGAAATCTGATCTCCATCGAATCCTGGCCTGAACATAGCTGATGATCATAAGATTCAGCATACCAGTCGCCGCCTAATATCTCAATATTGAAATCCGTCTCCTCTACCAGACGCCCCTTCGGTGCTTTCACAATAAAGGAGAACTGATCTTGTGTCCTGCTCGTAACACTCGGGAGATAGGTTAGCTGATCTTTGTTGATGTTCAACTGCGTAAACTCATCACCAGCTTGCAAAACCTCACCATTCAACATCAGGTTGCCATTGCTTGGTAATGCCGTTATCACAAAAACCAACTCATCTAGGTCAACTTCTGAAGCATCGGCTTGCAAGAAGTTAGCATTTATCTTGGCGGTTTGTCTTGGATAAAGCCAAAGGGTTTGGTTTCTAATCAAGGAAAACACTTTGGGGTCATCATTAAAAGAACAGATCTCTACCTCCAGATCCTCGACTACCCCCTCTAATGCATTACCGTTATCTTCGAACTGAAGCTGCCAAGTACCCATGGCAGGTAGGTCTTTAAATACTTGAAAAGGCTGATAGGGTTGATAAATCCCAGCGATCGAGTAATAAAAATCCAACTGGCAGTCCGCTCCAATTTCATCATAGGCCTGGGGTGCATTGTCTGCTAACCGAACCAATAGATGATTGCCTGTACATGCCGGATCTTTCAGTAAGGTAGCAGCATTACCGGTTGGAGAAATCATCTTCAAACTAAGTTGAGCAGGATTTGGGTAAAGCATCCTCAGGCGAGGGAGGCTAACGTGGCTCACATTTTCTTGCTCAAGCACATCAATGGAGATGATTCCATCGGTGAGCTGTTGTAAGTCCAGATCTTTGAAGGTAAAGGTTTGGCATTCCTCAAATCCCGTCCTGATCAATCTACCTTCAGCGGGTAGGCTTGCGCCACAGGTACCGATGGCCGATACCCGCCAGAAATATACTTTTCTGGTAGAGCTTCATCCCAAGAGAACATCGGTAAGGATAAAGTATCGCTATATAAGGGATCGCTAAAGCTGTTATCTTCTGCAATCTCTAGAATAAACCTGGATACTACGCCCACTGCTTCCCAGCTAAGATCAAAGGCATCTGGGTTAACGGTTGCACCGAGCTCTGGACTAGTCAGTATAGGTGTAGCTGCTCCTGGAATTATTACCAGCTCCAAATCAAAAGGTTGACTTACTTCTCCAAAAGAAAAGTTCACTTGGAAGTTGATATCTCCAGCTACAGTTAGAGCTCCGGCTTGGCGAATTTCAAGATTTATTTCTCCAGAAGTGGCAAGAATAGATGGACTAAAAACAGCCTCCAATCCCTCTGGTAATCCCTCCACACTGGGAATCACCTCAATCCCGTCAGCCGCCAATTCCACCATAAAAGTATAGTCTGCAGCGTCGGTTCCACAGAGTACCCGATTGGCATCTACCAAGTTGATCTGTGTATCGACAATTTCTATATCCAGCTGTTCACTCAGTATCCAACCCCGTTCAGATCGTATGCTAAAACTGAAGGCATCTCTTGCCCCTTGATCCCCCATACTGAGATATTGCAAGTCCCCTTGGTCTACTTGCTCTTGTGTAAAAGAAGCTCCTAAGCCTAGTAGCCCCCCATCTAGGAACAATTGACCTGCTGTTGGCAATTCAAGGAGTGTATAAATCACCTCCTCGGGGCCGCAGCAACTACTCGTCGCATTCAAGTAATCGCCAGTAATTGGCCTGCTGTCATTGGCAATGGCCGGGAAGGTAGAGGCGTCTACGGTTATGTCTTTATTGATCGTTGGTAAATTAGAGGATCGAAAAGCGGTCACCGGCGTACTAGCCCCTTCTCCACATTCGTTCATGACCGTTACTCTCCAGTAGTACACTAGGCCTTTGGTTAACCCTTGGAATAGATAGAATTCATCCTCCACCTCGGTAGAAAGTACCGTACTTGCCCCAAAGGCAGGGCTAGTCGCTAATTCTACTTTAAAAGCCGTAGCTTCTTCCACTACATTCCAGTTCAATAGTACATTAGGACTAAAAATCTCCATCCCACTGGTGGGTGTATACCAAGAAGGCAGAACGGTAGGTGGCCCCTCTAATTGCAAGGGGACATTCAGGAGAATCTCTGTATCACCTCCAGTAAGCCTTATTTTCAATTCGCTAGTGCCAATGGGCACATTACCTTCCTCCAATAGGGCTACCGTAATTGCTCCGTCGGCAGCCAAGATGGGGTTGGACAATTCTACCTCAGTCCCTATGGGTTTTTCCAGCACTTCTACATTCAGGTCCGCGGAGAAGCCCCAGGCAGCTTCTGCCGTCAACTGGAACGTCATCACTCCAAAATTCGTGCAAGCCGTCTGTTCCGTTGGGCTTATTTCTACAGATACCGATGGCGGCGGTAGATCCATGATCATGAAATCATGGTTAGAAATATCAAAGAAGATATTATCAACCGCTTCTATCTTGATTCTATTTTGGGTCCCTGGTAAATTTGGAACCACCAAACTAAATTGCCCATTGTTCGGCACCTCCTCGGCCAAGACCACAGAAAATGTTTCTCCGCCATCCTGAGACATGAGAATATTCACCTTCTGGCAATTTATGGGTTCCTGATCGGTATTAGCCACATCCCAAACGATATCTATGGAATCACCAATAAACCAAAATTCTTCCTCTTGTGTGGGTTGCTCTACCTGGAAAGGACCTGCCTCTTCGCTGAAGATTACGATCATTTCATCATAGTCCGAAATCCCCACCCCTTCATGATTATCTCGCACCGAAAGCTGGAAATGTGCTTGCCGGCTTACGGAGGGTAAAACCTCCCAAATGGGATCTACATTATTGATCAAGAAATTCTTGGCAGGAATCATCCTGTTGGGCGAAGAAGACGGAGGATAGGATCGAAAGACGGGGCCTTCCGTATATTCTGGGCGCGGAGGGTGTTGTACCAACTCCCGATCAAATTGCTCCCAATTATAGAGTATGGGATCTCCGTCCGCATCATAGCCCGTACCTTTTAATTCAAAAGGAGTCAAGATGGGAATGGTATAATTTGGACCGGCATTGACCGTTGGTTCATTGTTATCAATTTCGATGTTCTCCACACAAAAGGCCGTTACCCCTGAGCGGACAATTCTAGTGATGGTTTTAAGACTCTGGTTGTGGAAATAGTCATCTGGTAAGCTTTGCACATTCGGTTCACAAAGTCCAGCATAACTCATGATAGTGGATCCACTTCCGGGCTCAAAGGCTGACTTTTCAGTTATGTTGCAATCCGAATTCTGTGTATGCTTTGCACCAAACTGGTGACCTAGTTCATGCAAAACAATCAAATCAAAGTAATAACCTTCTGGGATGTCTAGTCCACTTACACCTTTTGCCTTACGGGAGTAATTGCATAGAGAGGAAATGGAAGCTAATCCTCCAAATGTCGTATTGAATAGATGGCCGACATCAAACTTGCTTAGGCCAACATATTGCGCTGCTGTAGTTTGATTTTCCTGGAACATGGCCTCCTTATCTCCTTCTGTGTAGGGATCGGTGGCAGGATCTAGAAAGATCATCCGCGTCGTATTCTCTACCAGGCGCAAGCGAATCGCCAGTTCGGTCTCGAAAACTGCATTGACATGCAGTAGGGTTTCATTAAATGCCGCCATTACATCGGTAACAGAACCGCCATGATATTGGGCATATTCACCTGTAGTTCCGATGACAATGTCAAAAACGCGCAGATTGAAACCACGGCTCCGCCCATTTGTTTTCGGTTGCACGGGTGGGGCTTCCTCGTCATGATCGTGTCCCAAAGCACAAAATGGACCAAAGTGCTTTCTGGCCCTGAGATCTTTAATAGAAGCTAATCGATACAGGGAAGTTCGGTTGCTTTTCTGTTCTTCAAGCAAAAAACGCTGGCCGGGCCAAAGATAGATGGCGCGTATTCTTTTGTGGGAAACAGAAAGTCGAACCTCCCTATCCTTGTAACCTGGAACCACTCCCCTGAAGCTTTTAATCCCTGGGAATTGGCGGCTCAACTCATCACTGAAACTGCTATGCTCATTGAATACAACCTCTGACAAACCGATGCCAGGAAGCGGTATGGCTATTCTTTTATTGGGAAGGCTATCGCGAAGCAATGCTTCGCGCAAGGCGGGAAAATCTGCTGAATAAAGATCAGGATCTGTCTTCTCTACTTTCCAGTAAGGTGCATCTACGGTTGAGGATCTTTGCCCCTGCAATTGCCAGGCAAAAACGACACATAGTAGAATCAGTATTCTCTGTCCCATGGGATGAGCGTTCACGATTAGATGTTTGTTGATGTTCAAAATTGGTCATCTCCAACTTAACTACGCTTAAGAACAATAGCCCAAGCTAGATCAGCTAACCAACTGTTGCTATTCTTAAAAAGTATTTTGTTCCTAATGTACACCGGGGAAAATAGCTTACAATTTTGTGCTGCTGAGTTTGGATTCCTTTACAAGTAAGTTTGTTTAGATTAGCAATCTTTGTCCCCTTACTTGCCTTAGTGCTTGAATTCAGCCCATGTAATACTACTAATTTGCCATATTCGGGGTAGGAGAACGGTCTAGTTATACTATTTGACAATGCTCTTTTATACGGGGTAGGTTTCGAAAAGATACGTGAGAAATGTTAATTTTTTTTGGCGTGTCCTCCAGTTTACAAAGGGATAGGACGGACAGTTAGCCCCTTATGTTTTAAAAACCGCAGAACCCCTTTACCACCTGCCAAGTGTCCTGCTCCAATGGCTACGAAGACCGATTGATATTGGCACATTTCGGCAATGCGATCAGCCATGATTGTATTTCGGTTAAAAATCAACAGCTTGCGAAGTCCCCCCGCACCTGATCGAGTGGCCTTATAGATCCGATGAGGATCTCCAGTAGCATACAATTCTCCTAGTTTCAAAAGCTGTCTGCGATGACTCCCAATGTTCTCTAGCAAGGAGCGCAATGATTTTAATTGATGCTTCAATGGGATCTTTTCCAATAGAGCCATTTGCTCTGCCAGGGTCTCTACGCCCAGGCATTCCTTATCCATTGATCGAGCATAAGACGAAAGTTGTTCATCCAAGGACATGGGCATATCCTTAGCAAGGATTTGTTCATTGATGAAGTTGAGGACAAAGAAGGGAGGCAAATGTTTCATTAGGTCCAAGTGCAGGCCGAAATGCCTATACATGGCCTTCCTTAGGCGTTGATATACTTTGGGTGTGTATAGGCTGTCCAGTGGAGGATGACTCATAGCCATACGAGCGGCACCCAATCCATCTTTCGGCATGTCATCTAGCCGGAACTCTGTGGCCAGGGCTTCACATTGATCTATGCAGGCATAGATTTGGGATAAGGATTTGAAAGCCAACTGGTCTCTGACGTGCATGGTTCCAAAAACAAAGGATGGTTTCCTAACCGACTCTCCACTTAATTCCCACAAGAGAGTTCTTTTGCTCTTTTTCATTGGGGCCCAAATTAATTCGGGTCATTGCTGCACCTTACAGCAATGACCCGAAGCGAATAGCCTAGTAATAAGGATTGGCTAAGTTATTCGTATTTATAAGGAAGTACTTTGCTATCCTTGACAGTGCTCAAGGTCATCAAAGTTTTTAAGCGTTCAATTTCTTCAATCTGAGAAAGCGTTTTAAATAGCAGCTTTTCGTAAGTAGGGATATCCTTACAAACGATTTTGATCAGAAAATCAGCTTCACCTGTGATAATGTAGCATTCCGTAATTTCCTCTATTTCCTTGATTTTTTCTAGAAAGTGGTTTAAGGCATTTTCTTTTTGCCAGGCGAGCGATACCAAAACAAAAGTTTTAACATTTAGTCCGATAGTCTGTGGACTAACTTGAGCATGATAACTCTCAATCACTCCTGACTGCTCCAATTTCTTAACGCGTTCAAGGGTTGGGGCTGGTGATAATCCGATTTTTTTTGATAGGTCTAAGTTGGTTATCTTACTATTGTCCTGTAATATTTTTAGGATCTTCAGGTCAATTTTGTCCAATTTGTTTTCTGACATCGCTCATTGGTTACTTAAATAAAAATGTAAATCGCTTAAAGTTCTAAGCAAAGAAAACAAAATACAACCGGATTTACAATATACCGTTCAAAATTTTCAAAAACCCCTGTTTTCCAGGCTTATTTACAATAAAATTTCCCAAAAGCCAATTACCACAACTTCCCAGAGGGAGCGGCTAAAAGCCGCCCTCTGAAAAGTCTTTGGCCGCTATGGGAAGATACCCAAAGCCATATAATCGCTACTAATTTTGTTAATAGCATTCAAGAAAGCAGCTGTCCGAAGACTGCTCACTTTTGGGTTATTTAATTTCACCTCGCGAATTTGATTGTAAGCTGAGATCATGGTTTCTTCCAAACCGGATCGAACCAAATCAATCTCACCAGCTCCACGAGCAATAAGCATTCTTTCTTGCTCATTGACTTGCTTGCCAGTCATTTTCTCTACCAAGCTCACTAAATTGCGGTAGGTATTTTCGTTAAAGCGTTTTTCCATTCGGCCAAAACGCATGTGTGAAAGGTTTTTCAACCACTCAAAGTAGGATACCGTTACCCCGCCGGCATTCAAATACACATCCGGGATAATCATTCTCCCTGCCTTGATCAATTCTTCCTGGGCTCCGGATGTAACCGGGCCGTTTGCTGCTTCCGCAATAATCTTAGCCTTGACGCGATGAACATTGTCCATCGTGATCTGGCTTTCTAGGGCGGCAGGCACCAACACATCGCACTCGAATTCCATCACGGCCAAACGCTGCTCTTTTGGATAGCTTTCCGCACCTGGGAATCCGATAATGGTACCATGCTCCTTGCGATAATGTAGTAGATCATGAATATCTATTCCAGAAGGCTTATAGATGGCTCCTTCCACTTCAGATACCCCAATGATTACCATACCTCCCTCGTCTTGAGAGATCTTCGCCGTATTTGAGCCCACATTTCCTAGGCCCTGTACTACCATAGTCTTACCTTCCGTTCCAGGTTCAAGTCCTAAAGCAGCCATATCTTCCTTGAACGAGCAAGCCTCGCGGATTCCATAAAAGACGCCACGTCCAGTGGCTTCCGTACGACCTCGTACCCCATTCTGAGTTACAGGCTTTCCAGTGACACATCCTGCTGCATCAATGTCATTCCCTTTGAAAGTCCGATAGGTATCATAAATCCAGGACATCTCTCGTTCTCCAGTTCCATAATCTGGGGCCGGCACGTCAATAGATGGTCCAATAAAATCGCGCTTGATGAGTTCGGTGGTGTAGCGTCTGGTAATACGCTCTAACTCTTCAGGCGAATATTCCCAAGGGTTGATCTTTACTCCGCCCTTGGCTCCGCCAAATGGTACATCTACGATGGCACATTTGTAGGTCATCAAGGTGGCCAAAGCCATTACCTCTTGTTGGTTTACGTGATTACTGTAGCGGATTCCTCCTTTGGTAGGTGATCGGTGGTGGCTGTGTTGAACTCTGTAGGCTTCAATAACCTTGACTTCATCTCCGATTTTCACCGGAAACCGCATTTGATATACGGCATTGCAGGCTTTGATCTGTTCTAACAGTCCTGTTGGTAAGCCAGTGTGAGCAGCTGCCTTATCAAAGTAGTTTTGCACACTTTGATAGAAGCGTTGCCCTTCAGAGGCTTTACTGTTTTTGGTCATTGTCATGAATTTGGTTCTCCAATCTGGTTAGTCTATTATCTAAATAGGTTAGAAAAATTACAATTCCGATAAAAACAGCTACGATAACGGCCACAACTACATACATCTTCCCCATACTACGCATAAAATCAGGTGTGGCATTCTGTGCTAGTAGCGGCTGACTAAACATAGAACCTACAAACAAGGATAAAAGGATGATTCTTTTCATAACTTATTAGTCTTCATTACTACATATCGCACCGAATTCTGCTGCAAAGCAACAAAAATTTCGTCAGTGCATCTAGTAAATGTTATTTATTTTGATTTGATAAAACGTGTCCCTTCAGAAATTGACAGAGAAGTATCAGTCCATACTCAAAAGTATCATAGGTTTTCCTAATCCATGCGTTCAATCCATTCTTCTCTTACGGCGTCTAAACGATATTGCAAGTTGGCAATCCAAGCACCAATCAACGCCCATCCTATAATGGCGGGATAAAAGATCATTCTCATGGTATTATCCAAATCTTCAGAACCAAAGGCAGGGTTGCCGCCGGCTCCCGGATGGAGGCTATCTACCATACGAGGAATGACATATATTAAAGGAATTAGCAAGGCAAAGGCAAAAATGTTGTAGACAGCAGAAATCCGACCGCGCTGTTCCGGATCCTCGAAGGCAGACCGCAGAATGAAATAGGCCAGATATACCAATAGGGCTATGGCCGTGGTAATTTGCTTCACATCATTACTCCAGGCTTGTCCCCAAGTATACTTTGCCCAAACCATACCCGTTACCAATCCCAGGATTCCAAAAAAGAGTCCGACGGAGGTATAGGCACGAGCTTTGCTATCCCATTCCGGGAGAGGATTGCGAACATAACGAACGCTGTACACTACGGCTGCGATAAATAGCAACATCATGGATAACCATAAGGCTACATGGAAATAGGTATTTCTGATCGTTTCATAAATGATTGGCCGGAAAGGGAAAGTCATGCCTGTACTCACCGTTAGATCACTTACCGGCGTATTTACCCAAAGGGCAATTCCCTTCTCTGGATCGATTGAATCTTGCGTAACTAAAAGTGCTGTAGGTAAGATTGCGGTCCCATCTACCTCACTATCCAAGATTAAGGAGAAATCCTGCACTCGTCTGTCTACAGGAAGATAGGCTGGAAGGTCAAATCCGATAGCTAGTCGTCGAGGTCCCAGCACTTCAATAGAACGTGCGCCGATGGCCTTTTCATCATCCAGCTTCAACCAGGCCTTCAGGTTTTCACTTTGTTGGTCATAGTTACTATTGTAACCGGTCAACTCCAAGGTTACTTGCTCCCCAGTTCTGGCTGAACGCGGTGTAACTTCAACGATTCCATGCTGCAATGGCACTAGCATCCCCGCGGTGAAAGTGTATAAAATCAAGGCTACTCCTAGCCATTTCCACCAACTGATTTTGCCCATAATTTGTCAATGTTGTATCAAAAATAGTATTGTGCTAAGCTACGACTTTCCTTTTCTCCGACTCTAGTCTCGCCACAAGTAGGGATAAAGCAGTAAAGACATACCCACTACGATCAGATCGATAGCTAAGAGCATATTTATGTCACTTTGTACACCCTCGCTCGCAAGGGGTTCAATCGCATTCTTTGATAAATTCACCAAAGTAACCAGAATAGGAATGATAAGCGGAAAACTCAAGATGGCCATGAGGCTGGCGCTATTATCCGTCTTCGCTGAAATTGCAGAAATAAAAGTGAAGGTTACTGCAAAACCCAAACTTCCCAATCCTACGGCCAATAGAAATGGTCTGGTATTGACCACAGCATTTCCAACAAATAAGCTTAGCCCCCCCCAGGTCAACAAACCGATCAACAACAGCAATAGAGTGTTGTAAACGATTTTGGCCGTTAGCAAGGCAGTCGGATTGACCAAGGTATAATAGTAAAGCTGTCTACTCTTACTCTCCTGCACAAAGCTCTTGACGATGGCATTAATGGAGGCAAATAGCATGATAATCCAAAACAGGATGATCCAGGTTACTGGCTCCATTTCTACAAATGCCATGTAGACAATAAAAATCGTGGCGCCCACGTATAATAGGATCCCACTTATGGCATATTTATTGCGCCATTCCAACTTGATCTCTTTGCCGAGCAATACTGCTATTTCGTTGAAAATCTGCATGCTCGCAAAATTAAGAGAAATTGGTTGCTGGCTGGTTCCTGGCGCATTTTTTTTCTAGAGATTACAACCTTTTGACATAATTATTATTTTTGGATTTACTTGAACTACTTCAGTCATCCTTTTAACACTCAACCGTGTTGGCATGCATGAAAGGCTAGCCCTGTCCATCGCGCTGTTTTTGTTGATTATTTTTGACACAAAAGCAAACCCCGTTTATCATCAGGTGAAAGCACAACCTGGGGATGGTATCTATTCCGTGATGCGACGATACAATCTTGATAAACACTCCTGTAATTTCAAGCAATTCTACTCTCTCAATAATCTTAAACGCAATGCTCGCCTCGTTCGAGGCAAAATGTATACGCTGCCCCTGATGGTCTACACCTTCAATGGCAAAACCATTCGTTCAAGCATTGGGATTAACGATTGGAATCTGGCAATCAGCATCCAAGAATACAACGAAGATCTACAGGAAGCGGGGGTACGTGCCAATTCCTTCAAAAAGGACAAAGTGCTGTGGGTACCTTATCATTTATTAAATTGCCCAGATCAAGACCTAAAGCTACCTACCCCAGCCCCTACCCTAGCACAACCCGAAGCTGCCGCCCCCACCGGCAAAGGCAATCGACAATTCCCCATCTTCGGTAAGAAATATGCCTACACCCCGCTCAGCAGCAATAAATTGAAAGGAAAGGTGTTTTACGTCGTGTCGGGTCACGGCGGCCCCGATCCTGGGGCAGTAAGCTCACGAGGCAATTATAATCTCTGCGAGGATGAATATGCCTATGACGTAGCCTTACGACTCTGCCGCAACTTAATTTCACATGGAGCGACAGCCTACATGATTAGTCGCGATCCGAATGACGGGATAAGGTCTGGAAAGTTTCTGAAGTGCGATAACGACGAAGTCTTATGGGGCGGGATCAAGATGGCTCGTGGGCAGAAAACTCGGCTTTTCCAGCGTTCAGATGTAATCAATGAACTCTATGAAAAGCATGAAAAGCAAGGTGTTGCAGAACAACTTGCCATCATGATCCACGTAGATTCCCGAAGTAAAAAAGAAAGGACAGATCTATTCTTTTATCATTTCCCAGATAATACTACAGGTAAAAGAAGGGCACAAAAGATGCTTCGTGCCGTCAGGCAGCAGTATAAAAAGTACCAAAAGGAGCGGCAATACAATGGAACCGTTTCTGGCCGAGACCTACATATGCTGCGAGAAATACAAGTACCTGGAGTATACATCGAACTAGCCAATATCAGGAACACCAGCGATCAACAGCGCATTATTGTAGAACGCAATCGCCAGTTATTGGCAGACTGGTTCCTCATTGGGGTCTTGAATTAGGATCAACCACCACAGCCAAAAAATCTTCCATTTTTATCTTATCAGAAGCAACCTTTCCAAAGTTGACTAGTCTTTGGTCGTGTAGAGGCTAACAGCCACTTTACATTCACTACTAACTAAGAAATCACCCGACCCACTGCTAACCTTCCGCTTCCCTGGGATTTCCCCCAGGGAACCACGATCCTGACAAAGCACAGGAAACTTACAGAAGATCAATCACCTCCTCTTTCATCATTTCCATGGCCGCTGCTGAACCTGAAATCTGCAAAGCCAAACCCTGTTCAAATGGCAGGATAGAAAGATCGAATTTAAAGAAGGGACAGCAGTCCTTTTCTTTTTGGACAAACTCCATGAGATGGAGTAATAAATCAGGATCATCTTCAAAGTAAAAAACGTAAGCCAAGGGTCGAATCTCTTTTCGAATCACCTTTGACATGACCTCAGTAGTGTCCGGTTAAGAAATATCAAATGCTAATTAACCGTCTAAAAGAGAGTGGTTTACTCGCATTTTTATTTGTGACGGATTTGAAATAACTAGGATGCCCAAAAGAGGGTATCGATGCATCAAGGAACTTACGTTTTCTCACAGTTGATGAGTTTGATTCACCGTCAGAGTTTCAATAGACTGGTAAACAAGTACAATGGAAACTATCGAGTTCGGAGTTTCAGTTGTTGGCATCAATTCCTGTGTATGAGCTTTGGTCAACTGACTCATCGTGAAAGTTTGCGTGATATCGTTACTTGTTTAAATGCTCATCAGGAGAAGTTGTATCATCTTGGTTTTACCCAAGGCGTGAAACGATCAACTTTAGCTGATGCCAATGAAAATCGAGATTATCGAATCTATGAATCTTTGGCTTACAAATTGATTGTAAAAGCACGCAAGCTATATCAACATAGTCCAACTGAGATTGACCTGGATCATATTGTTTATGCCTTGGATTCGACCACCATTGAACTTTGCTTAAATGTCTTTTGGTGGGCTCGGTTCCGTAAGCATAAAGCAGCGGTCAAACTTCATACCTTATTAGATGTGAAGTGTGAAATACCTTGTTTCATCCATATCTCAGACGGCAAGTACCATGATGTCAATGTTTTGAACATACTTGAGTTTGAACCTGATGCCTTCTATGTGATGGACCGAGGATACACTGATTGGAATGGGCTCTATAAGATCCATCAATCAGGAGCATTCTTTGTCATCCGTGCCAAGAAAAACTTGTCTTGTCAACGAATTTATTCCAGGCAAGTTGACAAATCAACTGGGTTGCGTTGCGATCAAACAGTTCGCCTGAAGGGGTATTATGCCTCAAAAAACTATCCTGAAAAACTCAGGCGAGTTAAGTTTTATGATGCTGAGCATCAAGTTCAATACGTCTATCTGACCAACCATTTTGAAGCTGAACCTATGCAAATCGTGATTCTCTATTTGAATCGCTGGAAAGTAGAGATCTTTTTCAAATGGATCAAACAACACTTACGTATCAAACGGTTCTGGGGCGAAACACCCAACGCTGTCAAAACTCAAATATGGATTGCCGTATGCACCTTTGTGCTCGTAGCTATTCTTAAGAAGAAGCTCAATTCTCAACACTCTTTGAATGAAATATTACAAATATTGAGTGTGTCAGCACTGAGCAAAATGCCTGTAAATCAACTAATTACTAATATTAATACCAAAAAATCAAACACCCCAAATCATAACCAACTGAATATCTTTGATTTATAACCGGACACTACTGACATGACCTGATCCTTAAGATAGGCCTTGCGTTCAAGCAATTCTTGACTAGTTAAGGTACATGACGCGACTCCCTTGAAGAGCTGGAGATGATCTTCCCACGCAATAGGAGAGATGAAGGAGTGATCAGTATTTCCGCTTAATTTCTTGAAGTATGTTCCTGACAGTAGGAAAATTCCCAATAGAATCCAGCCCATGCCTAAAAGGATGGTGGAGATTTGCATTTTCATCTTGTTTGACTTGATTAAATATGAATTATCAAGACAAAATTAAACCCTGGAGTATAGTCCACGGTCAAGAAAAAATGTAGATTTATTTCAAAAAAATGCGGATTGGAGAACTAAGTCGAAGAACAAGCTTATCAAGAGACACCATACGTTATTACGAAAAAAGAGGATTGATCAAGGCCGGTCCCTCTATTTCGGAGTTCAATAACTATAAGGAATATCCTGAGTCCGTATTGCGAAGGTTATTGTTGATAAAGGAAACGAAGACCTTTGGGTTTTCGCTAAATGAAATCGGTGAGTTGTTGGACCTAATAGACAGGAATGAAGCCAATTGTCACATTTTTGAAGAAAAGATTCAAGCTAAACTCCAAGATCTAGAAAGGCAAATCCAAGACCTACGACAGATGCAGCAACAGATTCTTCGACAAGCTGAAAAAGCCAGGGGAATTTGTCTTCCGCTTAGAATTGAAACCAACTGCCGAACATTCACAAAGTTTGGCCAAATACATTGATCATAAACCGGCCTAGCCAGCAATATACTTGACCCAACACACCTAGTCCTGGGACACACCTCCATCAGCAGCACGTTGTAGCAAAGCCAGTTCCGGCCAGGCATTCTCTTCTGTCTCTAGGGCTTCGTAAATGACTCTTTGAATTCGCTCTCTGATTCGCTTCCGTAAAAAGCGTCGATTCTTGGCGGAAGGATGAAGTCTATTAGATAAGAAGACATAAACCAGTTCATTTTCGGGATCTACCCAAAAGCAAGTTCCCGTGAAACCTGTATGTCCATAGGTTTTCTTAGGAATAACCCGACTAAAGGCCGATCTACTGCGGGGATCTGCCGTATCAAAGCCTAAGCCTCGATGCGTACCATACTGCGCCTTGGTGAACAGTTTTACCGTTTCAGAATTCAAATATTCTCTACCGCCATAACTACCCTCATTCAGCAAAAGTTGTCCCAGCACGGCCAGATCGTTAGCGGTCGAGAACAAACCAGCATGCCCAGCCACTCCACCAAACAAAGCAGCGGTCTCATCATGTACAAATCCATGAACCAATCCTTGTCTCCAACGTTCGTCTTCTTCCGTCGGGATTATCTGATCCCGGTCAAATTCCTTTAGTGGCTGATACCTTATCTTTTGTAAACCGAGTGCATGGTAGAACTCCATTTCCAGGTACTCGTCCAAAGGTCGATCGCTAAGCTTCTCCACTAGTTTTTGTACCAACATGAAGTTGGCATCACTGTATCGAAATCGACCACTTCTTCTCAATGGCAGCTCCTCAACGGCAGCCCAGACACTATCAATATATTTACTCTGGAAATAAAAACTGTCCGCCACATGGATATCATACGCTTCGGAATACTGCTTGCAAAAGAAGCTGTCACAAGCCGCATTTCCTTCGTCTCTATGTAGCAAATACGGTATGACTGGCATAAAAGGTTGAAGGCCTGATTCATGCGTCAACAACTTCCGGACTTGCACCTTCTTTAAGCTTGAATTAGCACCTACGAGTCCAAGTTCGTGCAAAGTACTATTGAGCTTGAACTTACCCTGATCATACAATCGCATGGCTGCTAAGGTAGTTCCAGCAACTTTACTAATGGAGGCTATATCATAGAGATGATTGTTGCCTACTCTTCGCCTTTTCGAAAAAGTGTGATGTCCAAAACTCTTGTGATAGATCACCTTACCTGCCTTAGCAACCAAAACTTGGCAGCCCGGGATAACCTTGTCTTTGATGGCTGTATTGGCAATAGCGTCAATCCCGACCAGTTTCTCTGGCGAAACCCCAACACTCGAAGGTGAATTGTATTGCAATCGAACAACGGGTAATTCGATACCAGTGCCGGCAGGATAGTAATCATTCACCGCTACTGGCAACTTTCCGTATGAGGGCACTGCTCCAAACAATAGTTCCGCCGTTAGGCGTTCCGTGGTTGGATTAAGATCCGGGACCTGAATGATCGTCATTGAGGTATCAAAGGAAGACAGCAAAGTGGGATCACCGAAATAGATCAGAGCTAATTTGTTACTGGCTCCAAGGGCATGCAGAGACGCTACAAAGGCAGAATCTCGTACGGGATCAAACGAAGCTTCATTAGTCGTGACGACATACGTTCGGTTACTCCCGAATGATTGGATGGCTGGCAAGGTATCTCCTGCTACTGGCCTCAGTTGTCGTAAGGTATATCCCCCATATCGTCCAAAGGCTTTGTCAAAGGTCTTCAATCGCTCCTCGCCGGTATGGATCAGGTTAAAGTTGCGTTTATAAGTGTAGGTGAATGGGATGAGGTCTTTATAATTATTCACCACACATACGGCATCCAAATACACCTCCTCTCTCCAGTATTCCCAAAATGGATGCTGAAAATAATCTGCCAGTGCAATTGGTAAGTGTTGACTCGTATCTTCTATTTCATCTGCTGTAGATGCCAAAGCCAATCCACTCATCATAGAGGCCTCATTGGGCTGAACTTCCTCTTCTGCTTCTCGCTTAGCAACCAACTGATGTTGCCACTGTTTAGCTTGTAACACCCGCTTCACCTTCCGATCCACCTCCTCTAAGCTCAAAAGACCAACCTCTATACTTTGCTTTAGTTCGGCCAAGGCTAGGCCAGGCGCACCATCTTTCACCCAAAAAACGTCTACTCCCGCTGCAATGAGATCGGCCATTCCTTCCTGACGTCCAAAATCACCAAAGATTAATCCATTGTAATTCAATTGCTTCCGGAAGAAACTTTGCACAAATGTTGGCGGAATACGCAGCTGGGAAAAGAAAACGGTATCTAAGAAGATGGCCGGGAGTCCTTCTTGATGTAATTCCGCCAAACTGCTCAATATGGAGGCATCCATTTTCACCGAATCAGCATCTACTACTAAACTATGCCCCGGCAGATGGCACAATGGACTTAATATCCGATGATTGTTGAGTTGATCAAGGCGGCGTTTTTCAGCCGCTTGCCCAGTTTGGGTTCCTTGTAACCAAAGCGGCGCCCAGTTGAAACCCACCGTAGCTAACTGCTCTGCAAATATTTGTTCCAAGATACTGTTGAGGCTATCGTCTTGCATTTGTTCAACGCTAGCCTTCGTAGGCACATAAGCCGCATCTGAAAACTGATTGTTAAGTAGGAGCTGTTCCTTGGTTCCAATCCAAGGATCGATGGAAGCTAGAGGACGCAGAGAATCCTGTATTAGTAGGAAACTGTCATAGGGAATGTGATTGAACAGCAGTCCTCCAAACTGTCCTTGGGTTAGGTGGTCCTGCACCAGTATAAAGGTAGAATCTGTCAGGGTATCAATTTCCCAGAACAGCAGCTGCCCGAGTTTTTCCTCTATAGTCATCAATTGCAAAAGGCTATCGCTTTCTGCACTACTCTCGTTTACAAATGGTATAAAATCGGGGGCAACTTGATCCGGCTGGCAGGACCAACATACGATAGGGAGCAATAATGTAACCAGCCAATTACGCATAGTTTTCTCGGTGTTTGTTTTATTAGTTTGGGAATAAATTGACTCGTTTTCTTATACGGCGAAATAGTCTTTATGTTCCCCAAGATGCAATAGAGAATTAGTA
>CAJXPD010000144.1 GCA_913057785.1 uncultured Lewinella sp.
TAAACATTAAACATTAAACATTAAACATTAAACATTCTTCATTACAAATTTTAATACCCTGGGTTCTGCGCCATCTGATTCCCTTCGATATTCAATTCTCGGAACGGAATCGGGTAGATGCGCTGGAAGGCCTGAAGACCCAATACTTCTTCAGCTTTACCTAGTCGAACCAAGGCACGAAAACGATGTCCTTCAGCAAAGAATTCCCACCTGATTTCGTCAAGGAGTTTGTTGACAAAATCATCTGAGTTATCGTGCGCGGCCAAGCCCGCTCGCGTCCGCACGGCATTAAGGTCCTCGAGAGCTCCTTCCGCATCCCCATTTAGGAACTTGGCTTCGGCTCGGGTCAGATACATTTCCGCCATGCGCATGATATAGGCTGGGTTCTCATCATTGGCAAAATCCTCTGCTTTAATAAAACGATCTCCTACGAAGCCATCAACTGGTGCGATCAAACTAGCGCGAACATCCCCTTCCTCGAAGGAAGCGATCAAGGCTGGATCAGGGCGAACCTCATCGCGTCGAATGGTATACAGTGCCAAACTACTCGGATCGAGTGAGTTGTAAGCTAGCTCGAAGATCGATTCTCCACTAAGATCGCTAGAGAAAATATCTAGGTAGTTATCTATTAGGGCATAGTTAGCATTGTCTACCACCGTCGTCGCCTTGGTTATGGCATTAGCATAATCTCCTTTAAAGAGATAAGTCCTAGCCAATAGAGCTTGAGCTAAACCAAGACTAGCTACTGTCCTATCGTCACTGTCTGGGAGAGACTTCTCCGCATCAAGTAGATCGGCAAGAATGAGGTCATAGGTTTCAGCAACGGTATTCCTAGGTACGAATTCTACATTGGCAAAATCTCCCCCTGTAGATTTGGTGATCAACGGAAGCCCAAAAGTGGAAGTATCATCCCAATGCTCCCCGAAATGTGTTAACAAGTCCAAGTAGCAAAGTGCTCTGATACATTTAGCAGCTGCAATGATCTCATCCTTTTCCGCCTGATCAAATCCACTATCCTCGATCAGCGGTACATTGTCAATGATCTCATTGGCAATATTGATCGTTTCGTAGGCTTGTAACCAGATCAGTTCGATGTTTAGGTTACTCGAAGGAATGTTTTTGTCATCTACCTCATTGAAGCCCGTAAAAAAGCCTAGGTAAATGGATACATCCGCATAATTGTCTGAAGTATATTGAAAATAGGCGCCATAGTAATCACCAGACTGAAGACCATTGTAGAGGCCAACTAAGGCAGCCCTGGCGGCCTTTTCACTTTGGAAGGCGAGATCAGGGGTGATGTCCTGTTGTGGACTTTGATCGAGAACCTCGCAGGAAGTAGAGTATAACAGGAAGCCCACCAAAAAAAGTGGAAGTTTATATTTAGATATGGTACTCATATTTCTTTTGCTTTTGATTGATTTGAACGGAGGGTTGTCCTCTTACATTAGATGCCAATTTTGATTCCGAAGATCAAGGTTCTAGGCTGGCCGAGACCACCGTAGTCTTCACCTGGCCGAGTTACACTTTCTCCGTTGGAGCTTACTTCAGGATCAACGCCCAAATACTTAGTGGAAGTCCAAAGGTTTTGACCACGGAAGTAAATCTTGGAGGAACTCAATCCAATCTGCGTCATTAAATTCTTAGGAAGGTTGTAGCCAAATTCTAGCGTCTTGAGACGGATAAAAGAAGCATCCTCTAGCCATTGATCAGAATCTTCCTGCCAGTTTTGGTACTCGCCAATCACGTTGCCATCATCGTCAAATACATATCCCAAGCCTGCTCTAGGAATATCGGTTATATCACCTGCTTGTCGCCAACGTTCTTCTTCCACTCGCTTGGTATTATTGCCATAGGGTAGGAAGAAGCCACCAAAATTGAAACTCCACCCCACTTGTTCCTGAGCGTAACGAGAGTGATTCCAGAGATAGTTACCCGAAGAATATTGGAAGAATACGGATAGGTCGAAGCCTTTGTAGCTAAAGGTATTGGTGATTCCGCCGAAGAAGTCCGGCCAAACGGTTAAGGCTTTGCCATTTTCCTCCACGATGGTAGCATCCCCAGAATTGATGGCACCATCTCCATTGGTATCGGTAAAGATGGAATTCCCGGTTTCTGGATCAATGCCTTCCCAACGGATTAGATTGAAGGTTCCTAAGGGATAGCCTTGCTTCAAAATATGCGTTGTTCCTTGTAGTTCACCATCTTGTTCCAATCTAGTAATCTCATTTTCGATGGTAGAGATGTTGAAGTTGGTGGACCATCTAAAGCCACCACTTGTTTGGAAGTTCACCGTATTCAAAGCAAACTCCCAGCCTACATTCTTTACTTCTCCAATATTACGAGTCACAGTGGTGAATCCAGAGAAACCGGGTACGTTGGAATTTAACAAGAGATCTGTGGTGCGTTTGTCAAAATAGTCCACGGTTAGATTGACCCTTCCATCAAATAGACTCAAGTCGAATCCAATATCGTACTGAGAGGTAGATTCCCAACCAAGATCCGCATTACCCATTCTGGAAGGAGAGGTACCTGCAGCTCCGTTGTAATTTACAGCGGAGGTCCACAAGGAACGGGAAGCAAAGTTGTTGATCCCATCTTGATTACCGGTAAGTCCCCAGCTAGCTCTTAACTTTAGATCATATAACCAGTCAGAATTGGCTAGGAATGGCTCCGAAGATACCCGCCAAGAAGCCGAAAAGGAAGGGAATACACCGTAGCGACTTTCTTCTCCAAATCGGGAAGAACCATCGGTACGAATCGATGCCGTCAAATAATATTTGTTGTCAAAGTTGTAGTTGGCACGGGCCAGATAGGAGATCAAGCCCCAGGAGGTTCCCTGTGTAGAGCCATTGGTAATATCTGCCGCCAGGGCGATGGCACCGAGGTTGTCATTGGCAAAGTTTTCCCCGGTGATGTCCACGAAATCCTGATCTGTTTCCTGCATGGTAAAACCAGCTAGGACGCTAAGATTGTGCTGAGCCCCTAAACTGAAGTTGTAGTTCAAGGTATTTTCGTTCAACCAGGTAATCGTTTCAGCACTGGCGTATTGTCCTAAGCCGGTAATCCCGCCGCGTATGGCTTGTAGGGTAGTGGAGGGATAATACAATTGGTCTTCAAGGTTTTGATAATCGGCGGACCAAGAAGTTCTGAATTTCAAGCCCGAAGCTAGGGACAGTTCCGCAAAGACTGAACCCAAGAATCGATTGGTAAAGGTGTTTCGTTCATAGATGTCCGTGGCAGCTCTTGGGTTTTCGAAGGCCCACCACGAGAAATAAGAGAAAGGATCGGCGTAGGTGCCATCTTCCTCTTGTACCGGCATCGTGGGATCAGCGGCTAGGGCATTGATCATCACCCCATACAAGGAGTTGTCCCCAACAGTGGATTTTGAGTCACTTCGACTGATCATTACATTGGTACCGATCTTGAGGATGTCATTGACTTGTGCATCTAGATTTGTCCGGGCACTCAT
The DNA here is from genome assembly GCA_913057785.1 of uncultured Lewinella sp. Taxonomy (GTDB): domain Bacteria; phylum Bacteroidota; class Bacteroidia; order Chitinophagales; family Saprospiraceae; genus DT-111. The sequence continues at coordinate 3,470 of CAJXPD010000144.1, forward strand.
CCGATTGAAGGAGGTACCTTTCTGGAAGCCATCCTGATCAAAGTAAGATCCGTTTACGTAATAGGAGAATTTGTCGGAACCTCCACTGGCACTCAGGGAATAGTTGGAAATTGGGGCATCATCCCGTAAAATTTCGCCATACCAATCTGTATTAATTAGATCGGGATCATTGGGGTCACCAATGAAGTTGAAAGAATTAGGATCAGAGAACCAATTGTCAATGTAGCCGTCGTTGGCAGAAGCTTCATTCATCATATTGATAAATTCAGCGGAGTTCATCATTTCGATTACTTTGGCTGGAGCCTGGGTGCCAAAATAGGTGTCGAATTCGATTTTACCTTTCCCTGATTTCCCCCTTTTTGTGGTAATCAGTACTACACCATTGGCGCCTCGAGATCCATAGATAGCGGCAGCTGATGCATCTTTCAAGATGTCGATGGATTCGATATCATCTGGATTGATGTCAGCCATGGAGTTAAAGTTGTAGCCTCCGGTGAACAAACTGGAGTTATTATCCGACGTCATTGGGATTCCATCAACTACGTATAGCGGCTCGCTACTAGCGGTAATAGAAGTAGCCCCGCGGATCTGGACCTTCAAGGCCGCACCGGGTTGTCCAGAGGAACTTGAAATATTCACCCCAGCTGCTCGGCCTTGCATGGCTAGCTCCACACTAGCTACGGGCAATTGCCCAATGTCCTCGCCGTTGATGGAAGAAATAGCGGTGGTAACATCGCCTCGCTTTTGTGTACCATAACCGATGACCAATACTTCGTCTAGGACTTCAGATCCTTCCTCAAGACTGATATCCAATTGAGAAGCTGCCCCTACGAGCACTTCCTTGGTAGCAAAACCAGTGTAAGAAAGAATTAAGATGGCATCATCGGATGGAATTTCAAGGCTGTAATTCCCGTCAAAGTCTGTGACGGTACCTGTAGTTGTTCCTTTAATCAGAATGTTTACCCCGATTAAGGTCTCGCCAGAGCTGGCGGCGGTAACTGTTCCGCTGAGGGTTCGCTGGCCGATGGCTGTGAAGCTCATCAGACAAAGCATGGCAACCAAAAGTTGTCTTAGTGGTCTTTTCATACTAGTGAGTTTTATGAAATGTGAAAAGAATTAATGGTGTTGTCTAAAGGCTTCTACCCCTGTTGAAAACAGGCTTTTGCTGGTAATAGAGAAGACCTTAGACAACATCAATACCAATCCCAGGACAAACAAGGGCAAAAGCACCTTGCAGTCTGCTGCTGAGTTCCTAAGTTGTTTTGGTTAGCGAGTAGTCGATGCGTAGGTCGGCATCATGCTAGGCAAGCGGAAGAGGGGTTTCCTTTTTTTCCATCTTAACGCCGCTTGATCATTTAGCCATCATATAGCCGGCTGTTTTACCTACCTCTGTGTTGTGTTTGAGTCGATGCGTTCAATGTTATGATTAGGGTTTCCATTTTTCGTTTTGATAGACAATTTCACCTTCGTAGAAGGTTAGTAATACCTCCGTTTGATGAATGGCTGTCTTGGGTATAGCAAAGAGGTCTTGATTCAATACCATCAAGTTGGCTCTTTTCCCTATTTCAATACTTCCAGAATCTTGCTCTCGGTGCATCAAGTAAGCACCTCCCTGGGTGTAAGCATTCAAAACTGTGTAGAGATCCAGCAGATGTTGGGGTGTCCAAGCTGGTCGTTCGATCTCATCTGGCCCTCTGCGGGTGACGGCTACCTGAATGGCATGAAACGGGTTCATTGTCGTCACAGGCCAATCACTGCCGTGAGCAATCACTGCTCCCGACTGGGCAATGGCACCAAAAGGGTAGATCCATTCGGTCCGCTCTGGACCGACCACAGGAATGGTTAGATCTGAGATATATGTGTCTTCTGGCGTGGCCCATAAGGGTTGGATATTGGCGACAACGTCCAATTCCCGAAAACGATCAATGTCATCCGGGTGCATCAACTGCATGTGTACAATATGATGACGAGCATCCCAAATTTCATTTTGTTGCCTGGCGTATTCGAAGGCATTTAAGGTCATATTCACGCCCTTATCTCCGCAGGCGTGCACGTGAACCTGTATTCCTGCTTTATCAAAAGCCGCAACCATTTCGTTATAGGCTTCCTGATCCAAGTAAGCAAGCCCATTGTGCGATTCTCCCACGTAGTTTTCAAAGAGGGCCGCCGTTTTTCCCTCAACTACACCATCGATGAAGATCTTGGTACTCTTCATTTTTATGTTTCGACTCTTAGGAGAAAATTCATTGTACAGTGCTAGGATATCCGGTACTGCTTTGGCAGCTTTGGTCACACTAGCGGTGATGGATAGGTCAACATCCAACTGCAGATGATCAGCCTCTTCCAATGTCAAGTAAGCTTCGATGGCTGAGGCTCCTACTGAAGCATCTATCCAAGCCGTGATTCCGTATTGATGAGCTAGGTCTTGAGCTTTTTGCAGTGCGACAATTTTTTCTTCAGCGGAGGATGCGGGGATGTGTTTAGATACAAGACTCATGGCGGACTCGCGCAAAGTACCTATTGGCCTTCCGTCCGCTCTTCTTTCGATCACGCCATTGTTCGGGTCCTTCGTATCTGCGGTAATACCAGCGATTTCCAGCGCTTTCGTATTCACCCAGGCAGAATGCCCATCTGCAGAAGTGATGTAGACGGGTTTGTCGGGTACGATTTTGTCCAATGTTGTTGCGGAGGGCTGGCCATTGTCAATGGCAGGCAGCCAAAGTCCTCCTCCTATGATCCATTCCTTGCTGGGATTAGATTGAGCGTAGGCCCGGACCTTTTCCAAGACTTTTCCAGCTGTTCGCAGATCTGTAAGGTCGCAATTCATTAGGCGGGTTCCTCCGCCAATCGGATGGATATGGCTATCTGTAAAGCCTGGTAGCACCATCCTGTTCTTAAGGTCGATAACTTTCGTTTTCGATCCGAGATAGGCTTTTGCGGATCGGTTAGGACCCGTAAAGATGATTTGACCGGATTTGATGGCTATCGCTTGAACTTTGTTTCTGGCGGCCGCCATGGTATAAATCTGACCATTTGTCAGTAAAACGTCAGCTTCTTGCTGACTTTGGCCCTGCACACTAGGCGCGTAAAGCACCCACGACACGCATAGAAGATAGGTCAGGTAACTGTCAATACGCAGTAGATTATCGGCGAGAACCATAGATTTTAGGCTTCAAGTTCAAAATTATTGTGGGTAGGATAGTATCTCCTCGAAAGCAATTCTAAAATGAAATAGATCAAACCATATTATATGGTGTTTCACCAAAACCTATCCCTTTTAAACCATTTTTAGACTTACCCGAAAACAGGTGAATACTTTACTTAAATTATAATTTTTTCATTTATTTTTTAAATTCCTGACTTTTTTACAATTATTGTATGCTAGACTGCAAATAATATAGAGAAGTGTTTTTGGGCCAGATTCGATATTCTTCAGTTTATATGCATTCTCAGCTTAGAGTTGAAGTTTCTTCCACTGAGTACTTTGGCTTTATTGCATTAGTATAGGTATGGCATTAGAATGGTTATTGGCGAAGGTATCATCTATTGATTCTACTAAACAGATTTGGCGGGTGCCATTCTAGCACCTGATATAAAAACGCTGACTAGCGCAAACGGCCTCTGCGTGGGTCGGCCAGAGCAATCAGATTAGATTTTCCACCCATAAAGCCAGGATCTAAAAAGATACCCATAAGATGTGGGCATGAAAGCCACAAAATTTGTAATTTTAAGAAGCTTTCTTTATGATTGTATAGGCCAACAATTGACACTATTGGAAACTCGTATAAGCAGCTTACGGCAGTATTTGGGGCGTCCTTTTGAACTATTGGATGATTCCAAGGCACGTTGGCTACTGATACTCTTCTGTACGATCTTCTCCACGGTCTTTATCCTTTTCTATGATCCCTTGAATGTTTCAGGGATTAGCAAGGAAACGACTCTGGCTCGTCTTTTTTCCTACCAAGGCCTGGTTTTTTGGGGAGCGCTGGTGTTAATATTCACGCAGTTCTGGTTGCGCCCAAAATTCCAACTGAATACCTTCTTAGTTTGGCAGTTCCTGACATGGGTGATTTTAGAGATTTTCCTGTTGTCCATCTGCTTCTTCCTTATCTACCGGGAGATGGGTAGACCTCTGATCACTGAATTTATAGTGGTATTTCGCATGACAGCTCTGTTGGCTATTTTACCTTACGCGATGGCTTGCCTCTTACTCGCGGTGATACGCATGCCACAAGAGTCCGAAACGGAGTTAGAATTGCAAAAGCCTGCTACCGAGTTGTTGAGTATTAAAGATGAGAATGGCAAGCCCATGTTATCTATCGCACAAAAGGACATTCTACTCCTGAAATCGGAAAACAACTATACGGCTGTTTTCTTTCGACAGGAGGAGAAAGTGGAAAAGAAGTTAATCCGAAGTAGTCTGAAGAATATCCTTCAGCAGTTACCTGCCCCACATTTTTTAAGAATACATCGATCTTACAGCATCAATATCAATAATCTATCTGCGGTGGATCGAAAAAATGGGGAACTCCAAGTCAAAGTGAAACAGTTACCTGATCTACCATTGAAGGTGTCAGAAACCTACAAGGCGGATATACTTCGACTGATGAACAACTGATCTATTGCTGCTTTCTAGGCTCCTGTTTAACCCCAAATAGCCCCATTTAACCCCAAATCACCCCAAAATATCCCAGACCCGCCACTTTTTTCCTTTCTTGTACTGACCTACTCTGGAACGTGAAAAGATTTCATTTAAAAGATTATATGCTCAGGTGATTGATGCGGCAATTATTTGTTTTAAATGCCCTTGAATTGCCCAATTTGATTCTACTGCGAAGGAAGGTGCTCTGGCACCGTCAAAACGGAAAACAATGCTGCGAAAAGGTCGAGTAAACCCAGTTTTGGGTCTTGTTTTGGGACTAATATTATTATCTGCTACAGCCGATGCCCAGACGCTTACGGGACAACTGGTAGATGCCGAGAATGGCGAAGCGCTAATCGGGGCTACCCTGATGGTGAAAAATCACGATAGTAAATCAGTTACGGACCTAGATGGAAAATTCGAACTCCAGAAATGTCCAGCACCACCCTTCCAAGTTATCATTTCTTACACGGGCTATGAGGATATGGAATATGAGGTAAGTAGCTTGGAAAACGAGCTGGAAATTCGGATGGAGGCAGGCGTAAACCTGCAAGTGGTAGAAGTAGTATCAGAATATTCTAAACTCAAGAATAAACTTTCCCTGACTGTCGAATCCCTGGGCCTTAGGGAATTGGAAAGCACCTCCGAAGCAAGCTTCTACGATGCCCTCGCCAATATGCGGGAGACTGACATGATGACTGTAAGTTTTGGCGTAAAAGTGATTAATACAAGAGGGTTCAACAGCAGCACACCCATTCGCTCGCTTCAGCTGATTGATGGAATAGATAATGCCTCTCCTGGCTTGAATTACCCGCTGGGTAACTTCATGGGAGTCGCGGGTCTGGATATTGAAGGCGTAGACCTGGTCATTGGAGCCAGTTCTGCCTATTTTGGACCTGGCGCTTTTAATGGAGTGGTGAATATGCGAACCAAAGATCCCTTTAAATATCAAGGTCTAACACTGGAATTGAAAGGTGGACAACGCGACTTTTTTGAGGGAGGGTTGCGATTTGCCCACGCTTTCAAAAATAAAAAAGGGCGTGATGTGTTGGGTTTTAAGGTCAACTTTTCTTACTCCCGCGTCTACGATTGGGAAGCGGACGACCCGAGGCCATCCATTGGCAGTTTGCAGGATTCCATAGGGATCGACAATCCCGGAGGATACGATGCGGTGAATCGCTACGGAGATGAAACCACTCGTGATAATACTTCTCTTTTCGAACAATATGAACACCCGGGTCTGGGTAAGATTTTCCGAACGGGTTATTGGGAGAAGGATCTAGCGGATTACAACAGCTATAATCTAAAAAGTAGTGCGGCCTTACATTACAAATTTGCACCGGGTTGGGAGTTGATTGGGTCCACCAACTTTGGCATGGGAACTACGGTAATGCAGTTGGATAACCGATTAGGTTTACGGGACGTATGGGCGATGCAGAATAAGTTTGAAATTAAGCAACAAGACAAGTTCTTCTTCCGATTCTATACCACTAGAGAAGATGCTGGCGACACCTATGACATCGTCTCAACGGCCTATATTATGCAAGGTAGAAGGCGAGGTGATGGCGACTGGTTATCTGGGTATCGGGATTACTGGAATAGAAACATCAATAGTCAAGTCAGGGAACTGCCAGGCTTTCCCACCTTGGGCCCTCCTCCAACTTTCACCTACGATTTCGAGGCTGCTACTCAAATTTTGGGAGACAACCCTGTCTTGTTGCAGCAATGGCATGATCAGGCGAGGGCAGCCATGGATGGCAACTACCTGATTCCCGGAACAGACTTGTTCAATGAGGTATTTGAGGATATCACCAGTACCGTCGTTTCGGAAGGTGGGACAAAGTACGTGGATCGATCTAGTTTGTACCACTTCCACGGAGAATATCGATTTAAAACCCGATTTTTTGACGAAATCGCTATTGGTGGCAACTATCGCCTCTACACGCCTTACTCAGAGGGAACCATCTTTGCTGATACTTCTGGTACGAGGATCCGTACTTACGAATATGGAGCCTATTTGGGTTTTGAGAAGTGGTTCTTAAATGATCGCCTGAAAGCCAACTTCACTACACGTCTCGATAAGCACGAAAACTATGATTATTTGATTAGTCCGGCTTTTTCTATGCAGTATCGCATGAACATGGAGCATTCGTTGCGCTTCTCTGTTTCCTCTGCATTGCGAAATCCTACCCTGATCGAGCAGTACTTTTACTTTAAAGTAGGTAGTGCCTTTTTGCTGGGCAATATTAATGGCTACGAAGGCTTGATTACCCTGGATTCCTTTGAAGAGTATCTAGAGAATGGATTAGACCGAAACTTGTTGGTTTACTTCGATGAGCCACCCATCAAGCCAGAGCAGGCTCTTTCTATGGAGATGGCCTACTCCGGTATCTACTTTGATAACAAGTTGGATGTTAAGGCCACTTATTATCTTAATCGATACGAAGATTTCATCGGGTATAAGATTGGTCTTGAGGTTCCTTTTGTGATTGGAGGATTTCCTGGAATTCCTATTGCATATCGTTTTGCAGCTAATGCAGAGGACATCACCTTCACCACTGGTTTTTCCTTGGGTTTGAACTACTTCGTAAATCGTAATATAACCTTGAACGGGAATTACTCCTGGAATCAGATCTTCAAAAGGAGTGATGACCCTTTGATTCCAGCTTTCAATACTCCGGCACATAAGTTTAATCTAGGCGTCAACTTGCGTGACTTGCAGTTCCTGAATTCCGATAAGTGGGGAATGGGTGCCAACTTCCGTTGGGTAGAGGGGTATACCTTTGAAAGCTCCCCGCAATTCACGGGAAGAATACCCGCCCAAATGCATTTGAATGCCAATATCAGTCGACATATTCCGGCCATTAATATGACCCTTCGAATCAGTGGTTCCAATTTGTTGAACCGATTACAAAATGGACTGTATGGAGGACCACTAATTGGACGATTTATTTTTGCCAGTGCCCGTTTCGATTTTAAGTAACAACTAAAAACATTGGATATGAAAGTAGACTTTTACAAGACTTTTGCCTTTCTCTTTGTATTACTTATTCCATGCCTTGGAACGGCTCAACGCTATATGGAAGAAGTGTTTGATGAGGTTACCGTTACTGAGGACGTCAAGTACGGAACGAATATCAGTATCGTACAGATTATCCTCGGACTCAGTAGTGAACCAGGCCCAGAAGATCTAAAGATGGATGTATATGAGCCCGCAGGTGATGACTTAACGGAACGTCCAGTCGTGATATTTGCGCACCGTGGGGACTTTCTACCTCCTGTCATTAACCAGACGCCTTATGGTTCAAAACGCGATAGCGCCGTGGTGGAGATTTGTAAGGATATGGCAAAACGGGGATTCGTAGCCATTTCCATGGCTTACCGGATAGGATGGAACCCATTTGGTAATGATAAAGAGATTAAGGAAGGGGTATTACAAGCCTCCTACCGACTTTCTCAAGATATGCACAATGTGGTGCGATACCTTCGTTATCATGCTGCCGAGGAAGGGAATACCTTTAAGATTGATGTGGACAAAATTGCTATTGGCGGATTTGACTCGGCCGGTTGGGGAGCAGCTAGTTTGGCTCACTTAAAGACCGTAGAACAGGTACAAAACTTGGTCAAATTTGTTGACTTATCCACTGTTCCACCTACTCCTTTTGTCATTGAAGAAGTACATGGTAATCCACAAGGAACGAATGAGGCTTTTCTGAATATCCCGAATTATCCTAGCTATTCATCGGAAGTGAATGCCATCATAAATATTGAAGGAGGGTTGGGAGATTTATCCTGGATTGAAGAAGGAGATGTGCCAATGATTGCTTTCCAGCGAAGATCAGGCTTTGCTGGTGCTGGAATCAGAGATGTTTCTTTAACTGCCGGTGGATCTATTATTATTCCGACAGGGGCTTTCCCGGATACCTTGGTCTTTCGTTCTCAAGAACTCGGCAATCAGGATCCTTTTATTGAAGCAGGTTTAACGGATGAACTAACCATGAATGCAGTAGAAAGTACGGGTGGTTTGGAAGGCCTATTATTGTATGACGGGTTCAAAGTAGACCTGACGGTACAATGCGATCCAACGCCCGGAGCAGATGCTGATACCTATGGTAATAATACCTACCCGTGGAACTGGTATGATGAGACGGTTTTTGGTGCAGCTTGGGACGGTATAGAAAATCAAACCATTCCATCTCCGATCTATATCTGTGCCTTTAATGCCAACCAGGGTAATCCTAACGATGCTGCCATTTCTAAAATGTTCATCGATACCATGACCAACTACATCGCGCCAAGATTGATTGCCGTGATGAATCTTTCAACAGCGACGGTAGACAATGACCTCAAGCCTAGCTTGGCTTTTAAGGTATTCCCCAATCCCGTTAGCGATGTGCTTACTTTTAGTGCCAATGAGGCGGTTACGGCCATCCAGATCGTAGATATGAGTGGAAGAGTAATTTATCAGGCAACGGATCTCGAATTGTCTAAGCGCCAAATTGAGGTGAAAGGCTTTCCGAAAGGTATGCTGGTCGCTAAAGTGCAGTTTGATCGCGGAATAGTGACGGAAAAGATTTTGATCCATTAATAAATTATAGAATGGGAAGTCGCTACTACGAAGCGTAGAGGCGATCTTCCTACTCATTCATAAAATTCATTCTACAATATGAAATCAACCTTCAGACTATTAAGCTTGTTGGCACTCGTTACGCTGGTACTGACTAGTTGCCAACAGGAAACCAAGGGATCTAAGACCCTTAGTGCTGAGAACCTCCCTGCCGAACTACAAAAGCGTTTGATCGATGCGCAGGAGGGCGATGAGATCCTTCTTCCCGAAGGTACCTTTAGCTTTAAGCGTGGACTTTCGCTGGATGATGTGCCCAATATCACGATCAAAGGGGCCGGTAAGGGGAAAACGATCCTATCCTTTTTGGGTCAGATTGAGGGGGCGCAAGGATTACATGTGAAGAATGTGACTAACCTTACGCTAGAAGGATTTACTGTTGCGGATTCAAAAGGTGATGCTATAAAGGTGCAGGATTGCGAAAACATCGTGATGCGTGATCTGGAAGCCACTTGGACACAGGGTAAGAAGCCCACCAATGGAGCTTATGGACTTTATCCAGTGAGTAGCAAAAACCTCTTAATGGAAAAATGTGAAGCCTCCTTTGCCATGGATGCCGGAATATACGTTGGACAGTCTACCAACGTAGTGGTTAGAGATAACTACGTACACGATAATGTGGCAGGCCTTGAAATTGAAAACACCATTTCTGGCGAAGTATACAACAATGTAGCGAAGAACAATACGGGAGGTATGCTCATTTTCGATATGCCTGACCTTCCACAAGCAAATGGCGATCGGATTAAGTTCTACAACAATACCATGGATGGCAACAATGGCGAAAACTTCGCTCCAGAGGGTATGGTGGTTAGCACGATTCCTCCGGGCTCTGGTATGATCCTTATGTCCCATTCAAATATCGAGATGTTCGAGAATACCATAACCAACCATAAGACGCTAGGTATTGCGATCAACAGTTGGCTCTTTACGGGGGTTCCTTTCAAATCTGAAGAGTTTGATCCGTATTGTAGCAATATCCATATCCATGATAATGTGATTAGCGGTACCCAAGGTCCAGCGGATACGAGCACAGAATTTGGGCAGTTATTGACGGCGGTTCTTGGGGGACAAGCGGTGGATATAATTACGGATGGGATATTTAAACCTTCGTCGATTTCGGAAGATGGTACCCCTACTGGATATTGCTTTAGAAATAATGGAGAAGTTTCCTTTGTGAATCTAAATGCTGGCATGGGCGCAAAGCCAGAAGAAATTGCTAAAAATATGAATACCGATATGACTCCATTTAACTGTGAGTTGGATGGATTTGATACCAGTGATCATGATTCTTGGCTAGCTAGCAACTAGTCCTCTACAATAGGGGAGGAAGGTCGCTACCAACCTTCCTCCCAACTCCTTCATAATCCCAAAGAAGTATATCACTCACAAAACATCTGCTTGTTATGCGCGTCTTGCTAGTTTCTACACTACTGATGTTGATTCTCTTTAGCTTGCCGAATTGTAAGACCAATGAAGTAAGCCAAGTTAATGTTCCCGAATCCCCACACGAAAAGCTTTCTGCCTATGGCTTTTTCGCCGGAGATCTAGCTAATCTCCAACCAAATGAAGGCGTTTTACCATACGACCTGAATAGTCCACTTTTCTCCGATTATGCCCATAAGGCCAGGTTTGTATGGATACCCGAAGGACAGAAGGCACAGTATACCGCTGAATCTGTTCTTGATTTCCCACTAGGAACGGTTTTGATTAAGAATTTCTATTACGAGAATGATGAGCAAGATGTGGCTAAAGGAAGGCGCATCATCGAAACGAGACTCTTGATTAATCGAGAAAAGGAGTGGGAAGCTATTGGCTACATCTGGAATGAAGAGCAAACCGAAGCCTACTATGAAACGATAGGAGACATCAAGGAGGTAGCTTGGACTGACAAAAAAGGTGTAGCCAGAACCGCCAACTATATTATTCCCAATAAGAATCAATGTAAAAACTGCCATGCTAATGGCCAGAAGCAGCAGCCTATTGGTCCTAAGGTGCGTAACTTGAATAAGTCCTATGCCTACGCAGATGGGGAGATGAACCAGTTGGATAAATGGTCCACCTTGGGTATGCTGGAAGGTTTTGATCCAACGATTCCCCATCAGAAAGCTGCCGTTTGGGACGACCCCGATAGTGGTACCTTGCACGATCGAGCCATGTCCTATTTGGATATCAACTGTGCCCATTGTCATCATCCTGAGGGCGCTGCGAATACTTCAGGTTTACACTTAGTGTATGGTACGGAATTGGGGACGGAACTCGGGGTCTACAAAGCAACTGTTTCCGCCGGTGCGGGTACTGGTGGGCATTTGTATTCTATTGTGCCAGGTAATCCCGATGAATCCATTTTGCTATATCGAATGAATTCCACCAACCCAGGCGCCATGATGCCAGAATTGGGCAGATTATTGGTGCATGAAGAAGGTGTGGCCTTGATTCGAGAATGGATCCAGGAAATTGATATGGAGGGAGATTCGGCTTCGGATTAATGGCTCTACTTTGTGCGATACCAACCCAAAAGAAAGCCTTAAGCTCTACGCAAAAAGCCTCCCCGTGGTACGACCGCGGGGAGGCTTTCTTTTGATTCGACTAGCAGTCATAGATTTAGATATACCTTAAGTATTTCTCCATCAGCCTTTCATCCACTACTTCCTTTGTTGTAATGGGCTGCAACAATAATCCTCCTATTTAAGACAATATCACACGCTTGCGACTACAAAGGCATGCATCTTTGTATTAGACGATAATGCGCGAGCATTAGCTTTCAATCGTGAAACAGAGAACCCATTAAATGACCGATGAACGGATTAGCATATTTGACAAACTAGCGCATTCATTTAAAACCATTTACCATGAGCAATAGATTAATAGTTGAATGCCTGCTCCTTCTATGTCTGAATTGTAGTAGAGCCACAAAAAATGATACTGACAATCGGGCAACGGATTCATTTTCCATCACTGGTTTAGTAGAAGAGATTCCATCTTTTTCAAAAGAAAGCTTATTAGAGCTTGATCAGCAAGACTTAGGAACCGTTCAGCTTCGTAAGGGGGATGGTGAAGTGTATCTAGAGTTGGATCAAACCAAAGGCGTCCTATTAAAGGACGTTCTAGGATCCCTTCCAGTTGAGGGGCAAACCAATAAGAACTATAGCGCGTACTATGTAGATTGCAAGGCCGTGGATGGTTATCAATCCGTGTACTCCTGGAACGAATTGTTCAACAGTCCTACTGGAGACAGCGTGTACTTGATTACGCAAGCCAATGGGAAATCTTTAGATCAAATGTCACAATCCATCATGATGGTATCCCTGCAGGATCAAATCACGGGTAAACGCAACCTAAGAAACTTGACTTCAATCGAAGTAAACCGGGTGTATTAAGTAGAGGCCATTCAAAGATTATCAGGCGGGATTCCTGATATTTGTCAAAGCGATTATATGTAGGCTAAAATAGTCCTTGGCAAACCTTGCCCAGCTGGCGTCAGTACCCAGGCCGATCTTTTTAATTGAGCAATAGTACAATCTTCTTTACATAATAATTCAAAGCCTGCATCGCAAACGCAGCTAGCTGTCAATGTGATTTTATGTTACGGTGTCCTTGATCTTTTCCCTGCGTCCCGCTTTTCTTGCTCCAAATGATCCAAATACAAAATCCCATTCAGGTGATCAATCTCATGCTGGAAAATAACTGCCGTAAAATCTTCTACCATCTCGGTGTTATGACTCCCGTCTAGTCGATCATAATCTAATAGAATGGCGTAAGCTCTAGTTTGCGTTGTATCCCGACGATTTGGAATAGAAAGGCAACCTTCTAGGCAATCTTGTTTTAGGGTAGAATACTGTAGAATCTTAGGGTTTAAATATGCTTCAAAAGGGAAACCGGGTTTATCAAATCTTTGTACCCAGATGATATCTTTCAGTATTCCGACCTGAGGCGCGGCAATCCCAACTCCCAGAGACATACTGTCTCTTACTGTTCGGTATAATCGCTTGATAAACTTGCTCAAAACCGGATCATTTGGATCAACTACTACAGGCTCGCTTTTGGTTCTGAGTAAAATCGAATCTGCTCGATTAACGATCTTATACACGCGCATGGGCTTGGAAGTATCAGCTTCCATGATCAAGTCCAGTTGGCTTTGGGAGAATTGTCCTTTTTTATCCATTTTGCTCGCCAGTTGACGAGTCCCCGTGCAACTCCAAACGACCAATAAGGTTACACTAATCCAGAAGAGATACTTCATTTTTGAGAAGTGGTTTAAGATTCAGTAATAAAACGCCCACCTAAGAAATAAAAATACACTTTCTGCTAGTGAATATGAAGGCTTCTACTATCTAGGATCGGCGAGTTTGGGCATACGCCCGGTATTATAAAACAACGAAGAGGACGATAAGTCAAAACTTATCGCCCTCTTCTCTTATTCGATTAACTACACTATATGATCCAAGAGATCATATCGAGCTTTTCTTCTCAATGATTATGGTGATAGAATAGAGAAGACGATGGATTTTCGTTGTGTCGGTGTTTGCAGCACCATGATGTATACGCCTGGGGTAACAGAGAGATTGTAAGTCTCGCTATAAACCGCCTGGCCATTTAGTATTCTTCGATCCACTTCAACCCCATCTAAGCCGAATACGGAAAGAACAATCGGCTTAGGATCGGAGAGTTCCACGATGGTATTAAAGTCACCCATGTTCGGGTTTGGGCTCAGACTAAACTGTATGATCTCTTGTTGGCCTTGGAAGGCTGATGGAATCGAACTGGAATCTGGATGGACAACCAGTGTTTTCGTTAATATCCCTTCACACCCGCCAGCAGAAGCGATCATGGTGAGATCGATCTCGCCAGGGTAGGGGAAGCTGAAGAAATACTGGTTCTGGTTGCTACCATTGAAGTTGACGCTATCCTGATCGTAAACCCATTCTACCATATCTGGTGCGGGCCAGGATACTTCAACCACCACTACCTCTTGATCCACGACCACATCGGTAGGAGCCAAGAACAAGGCTTGGAATAGATCTGATCCAAAACTTAGATTGATCGTAGCTTCATCAGAGCATCCTCCGGCATTGGTCACAGCAACGGTATATTCACCGGCATCTTCCAACAGCACGATCTTGTCTGTGCTAGAGAAACCATTAGGCCCAGTCCAACTAACATCATAATCCAGGTCACTGAAGTCAAAGAAGAGTACTTCGCCTTCACAAATCGTTGTGTCAACATTACCAAGATCAACCGTAAATAATGGCCCATCTTCAAGTATAAAATCACGTTCAGCGGTACAACCTTGTGCATCAGTTATTGTCAGGGAGTAAGAGCCTGCACCTAGATTGCTTAGAGATGCTGTGGCCGCTCCGGTTGACCAGGCGTAGGTGTAACCGCCGGCACCACCCGCTACTTGTATGGTGATATCTCCATCTGTACCTCCTTCGCACGAAGGACTGTTTTGTCCCTCCGTGACTAGTATTTCTGAAGCGCTGGCTCCTAAGTCAACCGATTGACTGATGTTACATCCGTTAGCATCAGTGACGGTTACCATATAGGTTCCGGCAGCTAGGTTGGAAGCGGTGGCCGTTGTTTGGGCTGCCGGATCATCCCATTGATAGGTGTAGGGGCCGGTACCCCCTTCGATGGAGGCCGTGATACTGCCATCTGCAGAGCCGGAGAAGCAAGTGGCTTCGATCGTTTCCAAGGTCAGAGATAAGGCTGCAGCATCTTCTAGGACGAAGGTTTCTGTCAAGTCACAGCCGTTTTCATCCGTAACGGTTACAGTATATACCCCACTGGTTAAGTTACTTGCTGTTGCCGTAGTTTGGGCATTGGCATCATCCCATAGAATGGTGTAACTGCCCGTTCCTCCAGCGATTGTAATGCTCAATTCTCCATCATTAAATCCAGAACAGCTAGGTTGAGTAGAGCTTGCCAAGCTGAGCGTCAGCGCTGGTGTGCTAGGAATTTCTACGCTTACGGAAGTGGAGCAGTCTCCGTCATCCATGATTTCAACCGTATAAGTTCCTGGACTTAGGCCTGTAGCTGTTGCTGTAGTTTGGAAGGCTGGGTCATTCCACTGATAGGTCAAGTTGGCTGAACCTCCCACTACGCTTACTGTGGCAAAACCATCATTCTGGTCTGCACAACTTGGGCCACTGAAATCCGTGATGCTGGCAGAAAGCTCCTGACCTTCTGGAATGGTAACGATTAGCGTAGTGCTACAGCCGTTTTCATCCGTAACGGTTACCTCATAGTCGCCCGAGGCTAGACCATTAACAAAGGCGCTAGATTGGCCATTAGGGTCATTCCAACTGTAGCTATAGTTACCAGCCCCTCCGCTAGCCTCTATCAAGGCCTCACCACCAGTACTTTGCCCACAGGGTGGGGGAGTGGCTGAAATCAAGCTGATGCTTACTGGCTCAGGATCTGAGATTGTTACTTCTTGTACTACAAAACATCCATTAGCAGCATCGGTCACTCGAACTTGGTAGCTTCCTGCAGGAACATTGCTCAAGCTTGCAGTGGGTTGGGCTGCCGGATCATCCCAGAGATAGGTATAATCTCCCGAACCATTATTGACAAATACGCCTGCTGAACCAGTTGCATCACCTGCACAGGCAGGAGGTGTAATATTACTTACGGATACTTCTAGGTCACCTGGCGCGAATATTTCAACGGTAACGCTGGCAGTACATCCGTTCTCATCGGTAGCTACGACTTCATAGGTTCCTGGATCGAGGCCGCTTGCTGTAGCAGAGGTCTGCCCGTTAGCATCATTCCATTGGTAGCTAATTGCTCCAGTCCCGCCTGAGGCGATAACTGTGGCAGCGCCCGCAGGATTGGTCGTACAATCAGGCTGCGTCACCGCTCCAATTTCTAAGTTGACTGCTGGGGAAGCACTCACAGAGATACTATTGCTATTAGTACATCCATGATCATCAGAGACTACTACGGTATAAACACCAGGCAATAGATTGCTGGCTGTAGCAGTGGTTTGACCATTCGGGTCATCCCAGAGGTAGGAGAAATTACCGGTTCCGCCTGTAGCTACCACACTTGCTGTTCCATTCAAGGCATCCAGACAAGATGGGCTTGAACTAAGCGATAGGGTAATGCCTGGGACTTCTTCGATGGTGATGGTTTCGGCAGTTCCACAACCACTATCATCAGTTACAGTCACGCCGTATTCGCCAGGCGCTAAGCCGCTAATCGCTGCGGACGTTGGGTTACCCGGAGCATCCCAGTTATAAGTGTAGTTCCCTGTACCTCCAACTGCACTCACTTCCACTTCTCCATTACTTCCACCTTCACACACACTTTGAAGGACATTGAAAGAGAGTTGGAGATCATCAGCAGCTGTCAGCGTCGCTTCAACGGAGGATTCGCATCCGCTGGCATCTGTCATCGTTACGGTGTAAGTTCCTGCACCAAGTCCGGAGATGGTTTCCCCGGTGGCACCATTACTCCAAACGTAAGTGTATGGGGTTACACCACCTGTTCCCATCGCAGTAATTGTCCCATCTGTAGAGGCACTACAACTTGGGTCGGTAGAACTTGTGATGTTCAGACCCAATTCTCCAATTTGTATGGTACTAGATAGAGTGGTGGTACAACCATTCTGGTCTGTCACACTCAAAGTGTAGTCGCCTGGAGCTAACCCAAGTGCTATCGGTCCGTCGAGATCATCATCATGGCTCCAAGCATAGGTGTATGGCGGTACTCCTCCGCTTACGGAAGCAGATAGCGCACCATTATTATCATCACAAGAGGCACCTGCTTCGGTTGTCCAAACAATAGTTGGACCTTCTACCAAACCAATAGTGGTGGAGACGATGTCTTCACATCCATTGGCATCGGTCACTGTAGCACTATAGTCACCAGAAGCTAAATTTTCAAGGCTTAAGCCAGTAGCATTATCGTCATGTGACCAAGCCACGGTATAAGGAGCTTCACCACCGTCAGTGGTGATGCTTATTGTACCATTGCCTTCAACACATTCGCTGTCCGACTGGCTAGCGATAGAGGCAGATACCCCTGCCGCAAAAGTGAGTTGTTGCGTAATGATACTGCTACAACCTCTAGCGTTCGTTACGGTGACGGTGTAGTCGCCCGCCGGCAGATTGGTTGCTTCATTTCCAGTCAGATTCTGATCGTGACTCCAATTGTATTCAAATGGCCCATCAGTTCCGTTGGCCTGAATGCTAATAGATCCATTGTCATTGGTACAGGCAGGATCTACGGAACTTGCCGTTAGGGCAGGCCCGCCGACTCCGCCGACTTCTACTGTGATACTACTAGAACAATTATTAGCGTCAAGCACCGTAGCCGTGTAAGATCCTACAGCAAGGCCGGTGGCAGTATTACTATTCAGTTGATCGTTATGACTCCAAGTGTAATTGTATGGTTCTACCCCGCCAGTTACCGCCAAGGTAATGCTTCCGTTATCGATACAAACGGCTTCGGTCTGAGTAAAGACACTGACTTCGGGTCCCGCAATCAACTCAATGCTGACGGTCAAGCTTGCAGTACACCCATTAGCGTCGGTTACCGTAGCCGTGTAGCTGCCGGCAGCAAGGCCATCAATATTGGAAGAAGTTAGATTATTATCGTGTTCCCAGGTGAGTTGATAACCTCCACCTCCACCACTAGCCGCTACTGAAATACTGCCGTTTCCATCTTCACAGATGGAATTGCTTCTGCTTACTAATTCTAGTAGGAGTGGGTTATCGTCTTCTAATGTTTGAGAAACGATGCCTTGACATCCGTTGACGTCAGTTACGGTAAGCGAATATACCCCGGCTCCTAGGCCAGTTAGATCTGGACCGTCAGCATTATCATCGTGACTCCAATCATAGGTGTATGGCTGGGTTCCTCCCGTAACTTGTACGCTGATGGATCCATCATTATCTAAACAACTCGGATTGACTGCTGTCTCGATGGAAGGGTTAGGTGCTTCCAAGTTAGACACCGTAGCTACACCCTCAACGCTACATCCATTGGCATCGGTCACAATCAAAGTATAGCTGCCTGCGGCTAAATCACTAGCAGTTGGGCTATCCAAGTTGCTGTCATGATCCCAGTCATAAGTATAAGGTTCTGTTCCACCCGAAACAGTGAAGCTAACGACCCCTGTCGAGGCATTACAATCACTATCGGTAATATTAGGATCGCTTAAACTAGGCCCAGCAACAGCTGCAATTTCAATGGTCTGTACCTCATCGCAGAACCCATCAGCGCTTACTGTTACGGTATAGGTATCTGCTTCCAATCCAGTAGCTGTCGGGCCATCAAGATCAGAATCATGCGACCAACTGTAAGTAAAGTCTCCAGTTTGCCCAACTACGGAAATAGTAACGCTGCCATCGGCTAGGTCACAATTTTCAGGGGATTGTTCGGTTATCTCAATTGCTATATCGGTAGGAGCAGTAAGGGTGGTAGAAAGGATAGTTTCACATCCGTTTGCATCCGTTACAGTAACACTGTAATCATCTGCCGCTAAGTTTCCAGCGAAATCTCCGGTCAAACCAGCATCATGGCTCCAACTAATATCGTAAGGTGTTGTACCTCCGCTAATCAACAGGTCAATGAAACCGTCTGGGCCAAAGCAGCCCGGTTCACCTTGTTGAGATATCTCGACAGTAGGTCCTTCGATCAATTGCACGGCTTGACTTAGGATAACTTCACAGCCATTAGCATCTGTTACAGTTGCTTCGTAGTTGCCGGAGGCCAAATTGCTTACGTTGAATCCAGCGCCATTTGGTAAGATATTCCAGTCAATGGAGTACGGTGTTTGTCCTCCCGATGCGCTAATGGACAAAGAACCATTTCCATCTTCACAAAGTGAGGGCTCAACATTAGCGATCGTTGCTACAAAAGGTGGTGTTTCTTCAACCGTGATGGTGGTTGAGCGTTCACAGCCGAAATTATCTGTTAATGTGACACTATAGTCACCGCCTGGTAGTCCAGTAGCAACAGGACCGTCCAAGTCGGAATCGTGATCCCATGCCCAGCTATAGGGCTCAACACCGCCTACTCCTTGTACCGTAATACTTCCATTGTCATTTTCACAGCCGGAACTATTCACCTCAACGATTTCAATCTCTGCTCCTCCGACTTCGTCTACAGTAGCACCGACATTCGCGGTACATCCGTTGGCATCAACTACTTGAATGGAATAGGTGCCTGGAGGAACTCCAGTCAAGGTCGGTACATCTGTAGTGGCCAGTTGTCCCCAGTTAAACTGGTACGGAGGCGTACCCCCGCTTGGTATAACGGTGATGGAACCATTATTTGCTCCACAGTCACTATCAACTACCGTGCCTCGCTCTAGTGAGGGGGGACCAACATCCTCTACCACCACTTCGAGTACATCCGTACAATTATTGGCATCGGTGACCGTGACTGTATAGGTGCCTGATGTTAAATCAGAAGCAATAGGTCCATCTAAGGAAGAGTCATGATCCCAATCATATTCAAACGGGAAAGTACCTTCATCCACTGAAATTCGAATTCTTACCTCTCCCTGTACACAAGGGAGATCATCAATGCCATCTAAAACGACCGTTGGTCCTGGAATCTCGTCGATCGTTACTTCTAAACTTGAGAAACAACCGTAGAAATCGGTGATCGTTACCGTATAGGTGCCACTTAACACACCAGACAAGGTCGGACTATTTACTCCCGGATTACCTGACCATTCATAACTGTAAGGGCTCACCCCTCCACTTGGAACCACGGTAGCAGCTCCAATGGATTGGCCACATATATCAGCTGTAGTGCTGCCAAGGCTTAGGCTTGGGCCAGGTCGTTCATTAATGGTTTGTTCTACGATATCCTCGCAACCATTGGCGTCCGTAATCGTCACGGTGTAAGTGCCCGGTGCCAATCCTGTTGCCTCATTATCATCTAAACTACCGTTGTGACTCCAACTATAGGATAAGGGGGCGGTCCCCGTTCCGCCAACAATACCAATCTCGATAGATCCATTGTCAGCTCCACAATCAGAATCATCGAAACTATCCACAAAGCCGATAGGCGCGGGCTCTAAATTGATTGTAGCATTGACTATATCTGTACAATTATTAGCATCCGTTACGGTGATGGAGTAGGTTCCCACATTCAGGTCAGTAACAGTGGCGCCGGCAGATCCAATTCCTCCACTCCAGTTGTAGTTATAAGGAGGGGTTCCTCCACTGGCTACCACGGTGATAGAGCCGTTGCCATCCTCACAGAGTGAGTTTTCCGTGCTTTCTACCGCTAAGGAAGGGCTTTCTATAAAGGTCACGCTCGCCTGATCCACGATCGTACAACCATTGGCATCAGTCACCGTGACGGAGTAGGTTCCGGAAGATAAACCAGAAGCGGTAGCAGAATTCGGATTGCCGTTGTTCCAATTGTAGTCAAATGGGGCAGTTCCTCCTGTGACACTTACCGTGATAGATCCATTACCTTGTTCGCATATACTATTGGTTACATCGAAGCCTAGACTAGATGGTCCAGGAATGTTATCGATGACAATTTCTTGTACCGTTTCACATCCTCTATTATCAGTTACGGTAACGAAGTGCGTCCCTTCGGGAAGATTGGAAACACTAGCTACATTCGGATTGGGAACACTCCAATTGTAATCATAAGGTGGCGTGCCTCCAGCGGCACTAACGGTCGCTTCACCATTACTATCACCACAGGTGGCATCAGCGCTACTTGCTAGGCTGACGGTTGGGGCGGCAATCTCATTGATGGTAGCGCTTTCGATAACTTCACAACCGTTTTGATCTGTAACGGTGACGGTGTACGTACCAGGAGCAAGATCGGTAATTTCTGCTCCAGATTGGCCGCCAACCGACCAGGCGTATGAATAACTCGGATTTCCTCCAGTCACCACCGCTTGAATTTCACCATCATCTTGTCCACAAGCAGCATCGATCGTATTCAATGAGACATTGGGTGGTAGTTCTAAACTAATAGAACCATCTACTGTAGCTTCGCAACCTAGTGCATCAACTACGTCAAATGTGTAAGTTCCCGCATCAAGATCATCAAAGATTGGAGAAGCTTGCAATGCACCGCCATCGATACTATATTGGAAAGGCGCGGTACCGCCGATGGCTTCTACCGTAATACTACCGTTTCCGTCTGTACATAAGCTATTTTCCGTAGCATCAATCACCAAACTCGGTGGGGCGATTTCGCCGATGGTTACTTCCAGTTGATCTTCACAGCCGTTTGCATCTATCACATCTACTGTATAGGTACCTGCAACAAGACCGGTAGCGGTGGGGCTATCGGGGGCACCATTGCTCCAAGTAAAGGAGAAAGGAGCAGTACCGTCAACCACAGTAACAGTGATAGATCCATTGGCTTGACCACAAGCTTCATCGACGGATGAATCAAGCTCTAAAGAGATTGGATTAAAGGCCGTGATGCTGGCAGATGCACTGGTCGTACAGCCATTGGCATCGGTGATTACTACCGTATGTGGGCCAGCCGCCGCATTGGTCAGCGTTTGACTCGTTAAACTATTATTGCCATCCCATACGTAAGAGTAGGGCGCTGTACCGCCAACGGGTAAGGCATTTAGCTCTCCGGTTGGTTCTAGACAGGTGGCATCAGCAACCACTTCTACCGTGGCTGTTAATACATCTGGCTCATTCACCACAATGGTGCTAACTACCACTGAACAGCCATTATCGTCGAAAACGGTAACTTCATAAGTTCCGGCTGCCAGGTCAGCAAATACGCTTGAACTCTGCGGAGTACCTCCGTCCAAAGAATAACTGTATGGGACTGCACCGCCAGAAGGTGTAATGGTGATACTACCGGTGGATTCTCCATTACAATTGGTGTCATCTACATTTGAAATAGCCGTAATGTCTGCCCCCACACCAATCGTAAAGTCCACATCAGTAGTACACAGGGCGGCATCTCTAATCGTTATTGTATGGTCGCCAGGCGCGATTCCAGAGAAGGAAGAACCAGCTTGAAAGCCACCCCCATCTAAGGAGTATTCAAGCGGGGCTGTCCCTCCAGACGCTGAAACCGAGGCGGTACCATCATCTACTCCCGTACAAGTCGCATCGGTCGTTACTGGATCTTCTGCCACAACACCTGATGGTTGATCAACAAAAGCCGTTAATAGGGTAAAGCAGCCGTTTGCATCGCTAATTCCCACCTCATATTCTCCAGCAACCAATCCAGTTCGCTCCAAAGTTCCTCCATCAGAGGCAATATTACCTTGTTGCTCGTCAAAGAACCAGACGACATTGTATGGCGGTGTTCCTCCGGTAGCGGATAATAGGACTGATCCGCTAGGATCACCAGAACAACCGGTAACATCCGTAGGAGTTGCGGTTCCTTCGATGGTACTTACTCTCTCCACTATTTGGGTGATGTAGGACAAACAGCCCGTGGCATCCGTTACGGAGAATGTATTAGGAATGGAATCTGTCAGATCATTATAAGTAATATTATATGGAGCAGAGCTTAATAAGGTGCCTGCTCCGTTGTTGTTTTGTACAGTATACGGTGGAGTACCACCACTTACACTTAAGGTAAAGGAACCATCATTACCTGGCGTACAAGTCTCTTTAGTCGTACCTGTAACGGCCAAAGATGGGCCGGTTATTTCTGAGATTGTGAAGGTAGGATTAAAGCATTCGTAACAGCCGGTGGCCTGATCATAGATATTGATTTCGTAGGTGCCAGCAGCAATGTCGTCAAAGGTTATACTTGAACCGCTGGTGGTTCCAGATCGGAATCCTTGCCCCAAGTCAGGTGCCACTTCATCGCAGAACAAATCTCCCTCCTCGAACAATTCAACCACGTAGGGCCCACCCGTGCCGCCTGAAATATTAACTTGGACGATACCTTGTTCACATCCGCTGGTTGCCGCCTGAATTTGTACTCCGGAAGCTGATGGGAAAGAAACGAAATTATCATTGCTAAACGTTTCGGAGTCGGTACAGCCATTCACATCTCGAACATATAGTGTTTCGAAGTTTGATAGCCCTGTTAGGATATTACTACTTTGCCAGTTAAGACCGTCGCTAGAGTATTCGTATGGCGGCGTCCCCCCGGTGACGGTCTGAACGGTATATTCGCCATTATTACCAAACCCATTATTGAAGCAATTCAGGAGCGGACCATTATTAACGATACTCACGATCTCCGGATCACTACCAGGTGTCACAGTTATTAATGCATCAGAGCCACCCACTGTACTAGGCGCGCTAAAACTACTTGGAAACGTGACCTGACAATTCCCCGCAGCACCAGCAGCTTGACTATCATCTGACACCACAATGCCATAGCCTACATTTGCATTACCGTTAGCCCCTACGGAAGGGCTCAAATCAGTAAAGGTATACGTAGCGGTTCCGCTTTCCTGGCCTACTCCGGTAGCGGTCTGTACCACTGAACCGCCATTGTACAATTCAATAGT
>CAJXPD010000145.1 GCA_913057785.1 uncultured Lewinella sp.
CTGATCCCGGTCTCTGGATCGATGTAGATCCCCATGGCTTGGCCTTGGGCATTACGATAGCGAATCTTATGCCCCATCATCTCATATAAACGACGAGTATCGGGAGAAATGGAGTGCCGCTCAAAGGATGTGATATCGGGTAGCCATTGGTGATGAATGCGCCCAGCTTCAATGGCCTGTGCCACATTCATGTCATGATCGAGGACATTCAATACCACTTGTAGAACCGTATTAATGATAGTACGCCCCCCAGGTGTACCGATCACCAGCAGTGGTTTACCATCTTTTGCCACTATAGTCGGAGTCATGCTGGACAGCATGCGTTTTTCCGGAGCCACTAGATTTGGTTTTGTACCAATCAGGCCGCGAGAGTTAGTGAGCCCTGGTACAGGATTAAAATCACCCATCTCATTATTGAGTAGGAAGCCAGCGCCTTCTACCACGATACGGGAGCCATAACTATATTCCAGGGTATAGGTTAAAGAAACGGCATTCCCTTCTCCATCCACTACGGAAAAGTGGGTCGTTTCTTCACTTTCATAAGCTAACAAAGCATCATTAAAGCGAGAAGAATCGCTAGGTGAAGCCTTAAACAGATCGATGGTTTGTCGCAATTCTTTAGCATGCGCTTTCGAAATTAGCTTTTCCACCGGCATGTTCGGGTTAAAATTGGGATCGCCCAGAAATTCAGCACGATCGGCATAGGCCCGACGCATAGCTTCGGTGACGACATGCAAATACATGGCTGAGTTATGCCCCATCTCCTTTAAGTTGAATCCTTCGAGGATATTGAGCATTTCCATCATGGCCACGCCTCCAGAACTTGGGGGAGACATAGCATATACATCATATCCGCGGTAATTGCCGTGAATGGGCTGTTGCTCTTCCGCTTCGTATTTGGCGAGATCTTCTTCCGTAATGATACCACCATGCTTCTTCATAAACTTGGCAAAAAGCTTTGCTGTCTTTCCTTTGTAGAAGCCGTCTCTCCCGTCCTTCTGAATGCGCTTAAGCGTTTTAGCTAGATCAGGCTGTTTCCAAGTTTCGCCCGGTTCATACAATTCCTTGCCTTTCTTGAGAAAAGCCTCCTTTGAAGCATCATACCAAGCCTTATCTTGATCCTGGAAATACTTCATGATGCGTTGCATATTCCAAGAAGAAGGAAATCCTTTTTCAGCTAGATCGATAGCCGGTTGCAGGAGCTCCGCCCAGGGCTTGGAGCCAAATTTCTGGTGAGCAGCCCACAGGCCGGCCACAGTTCCTGGAACGCCAACAGACAAGGGGCCATCGTGATTGCTATTGTCCCTGATCTTACCACTTGCATCCAGATACATGTCTGAAGTTGAGGCTAAAGGTGCTTTTTCTCGGAAGTTGAAGGAAGTAACTTCTCCATCTGCGTCATGGTAGACTAGGAATCCACCTCCACCGATATTTCCGGCAGAGGGATAGGTAACGGCTAAAGCAAAGGCGGTAGCTACTGCGGCATCAACCGCATTTCCTCCGCTTTTCAATACGGCTGTACCCACCTCGGAGCCCAGGTATTGGCTACTGGTAACGATACCATGTTTAGCAGGTACGGGGATGCGCCCAACTTGGGCATTTACAGCCGTAAGAAAGAAAAAGAGAAACGTTAGGGCCAGCAATGGCAGGCGGAAGATGGATTGCATACTAATTCAACTTTGTAATCTGACAATTTTGGACTGCCAGCAAAATACATCTTTTCCGCCAAAAGTAGGGGTAGAATGCTGCCCATCAACGCTAGAGCTGATGGGCAATCCACAATAATTTTATAGCTTTATATCTCGGAGCATGACAAGTTCTCCTACCTCCACCTTCAAACGGTAAACGCCTGACACTTCTTCTCCAAACTTCCAGTTGAACTTCTTCTGACCTGGAAACTTCCAACTATCCGCCATCTGCTTCACCTCTTCATTTTCTTGATCCAGTACGTGCACCTTGACCATATTGGTAGAGGGTAGGTCAAAAGTTACTTCTAGCTCTTTAGCTAAGGCATCAACTTTAATCAATAGGTTAGATTCTACCGCCCGCTTTTCCTTTCTGCTCATCCGACCGACTGGTTTCTCCCCTTCCAACTCATCGTAGAGCAGGAATACCCCTCCTTCTTGTCCTCTTGCGCCATACTTGGCAGCTTGGGCATCATTCAAGATGACCACAGAGTCAAGCTTAACCTGGCGGAAAGAAGGTGGGAACTTACCATATCGGCTAATGGGTACTTCTTTTCCATTCAGAATATAAATCGGATAACTAGTGGGGTTATCTTCTTGTGAGATTTTAAATTGAATAGTCGCTGGCTTATGCCCAGTATTTGAAGTCATGAAGAAGTCGTCAGCTCTGATATAGTGGCTTACAACCATGCTCATAGAATCCGTATAAACCTTTTCTTTCTCCGCTACGACGGCTGCTACCTCCTTCTCTTCTTCTTCTTTGACGATATGCTCAGCTGCCCAATCGTTGGTGGTTATGATCAGTACTTTCTGTTGTAGATCCGAAATACCATAGTCAGCAGCTTTCGTCCCACGAACTAGACCGATCTTATACAGATTTCTTACGTCTATATCTTTAACCGCCGCAGGCACTCTAGCGTTTGTCGGATTATCCACCCGTTGTCCATTCAGAAAGAATACGGCGTTGTTCCCATCATAAATCGTCCCAGTAGAACCTGAAATATCGATCGACATGCCTCCCTCTAAGGGTACATTCAATACCATGTGCTTCCCTTTCGCCGCGGGATCTTTGTATAACCAAGCTAGGAGAAATTGCTCCAGGGTGGCATCGACCGTTGTATCTGCTTCGACTTTTTCCACCTCACTCCAATCCTCTTCGGCCAGAGACTCATAGAATTCAGCTCTAGCTGAAAGGGTAAAAACGAGTAACATAATACCTGCTAGTAAAGCCGACAAGAATGACTTACCTAAAGACCTCGCAGGTTGAACACCAAATAAACGCTTAATTCTAACAGTAAAATCTTTTTTATTTCCTCTTGCATTCATGGCAAAGGGTATTTTTTGAGTGAATGAAAAGGCAGTTAGGTTGGTCAAGGCTTGGGCATACTCCAAGGGGTCGCTTCCCCCTAAGTACAAGGCCAGGTCATCACAACAATGCTCTCTCGATTCTCTTACCTGGCGACCAATCCACCATACTGCCGGATGATAGAAGTAAAGGACTTCCAACACCAATTGGAAACAATTAACCAAATAATCCCATCTTCGGATATGTGCTAATTCGTGCAGAAGAATAGCTTCCACTTCTGCGGTAGAGAGCGCGTTTAGTATGCCTATCGGCAATAAAATCACGGGTTTGAAATGCTTTAGGGTTAAGGCATCGCTCACCTTTTCTGAAAAATAGAGTCTTACTCTTCTACTCACGCCCATTTTTTCCTTGAGATCCTCCAAACGCTGGAGCCACTCCGCTGGAACAGGACTTGTTTTTAGATTAACCAATCGATTCGCATCCCACCAACTATAGGCTAACCAAATCAACACCATCATACTTCCGGTTAACCATAATAAAACAAATGTTGGGAGTAAAGGAATTAAGTTTTGGGCGCGTCGATTGAGTTCGTTCCAAAAATCTTGGCCTTGTTCGTAATTCACCTGTACAGTAGGTGCTGCCGGAGCAGCCCCAGTTGTTTCAATAGCAGGTAGGGATTGAGTAGCGATCTTAATGTCCATCGCTGCTCGCTCTACCCTATAATGTGTTTGAAAGGTCCATACAGAGCTAGCCAAAACCGTAATCATGGCTAACAGGGACAATGCATAACGCCATCTGGCTTGTGCGGCTGGAATAAAAATTAGTAGCCCACGAAGAATGATGGCGATAATGACCGCCTGCCAGAGGCTATGCACTAGAGTCCAGCCCATAGCTTGCACTATTGGATGTGTCTGTAAGTATTCAAACATTGGTTTGGAAAAAATTTAGTGACTGCGATTAAGCTTGTACAGCCTAATCAAGAGACTTTGTAGTCTAAGATTACAGTTCGGCTTGCTGTTTAGAAAGTTGCGCCAATCGGCCTATTCCTTCTTATTCTTCTTTTGATCGTCAAGCCATTGTTGTAACTCTTCTAATTCTGCCTCACTGGTTTTATTGCGACCTAAAGCATGCATCACCAACTGCATGGGTGATCCCTTAAAGGCCGTCTTCACCAGTTTGTTATAAAGTGACTCTTGTATCTGAGATTCTGAAAAGCTAGCACTATATAAATGCTGTTTTCCTTCCTTTACACGTCCGATCATTCCCTTTTCGAACATGCGTTGCATCTGTTTGAGGATGGTCGTATATCCTACTTCTCGATGTTGAACCAACTGCTCATGCACGAACTTAACTGTCGCCGGCTGATGCTCCCAAAGCACTTGCAAGATCTCTAATTCTGGCTCAGTTGGTTGTCGGAATGATGTTGAAGACATTGGTTCTAAAAATTAAATGGTCGATGTATAGATGGTGTGTTTCCTTTACAAGAACAAATATAAACGACATTTGTCGTAGAAGCAAACTTTTTTACGACAAATGTCGTAAAAAAGTTTGCAAACCCGATTTAACTAATTATTATTCAGATAATTAAGCCACCTTTTCTTTAGCTGGAACAGCCTGAATCTTCTCAGAACGAGAGACAGATACAAGATCATAGTTGACCTGAAAGCGGAGCGCCTTCAAGCCTGTGACGCCTTGCATATCTTGCAAATCTAGGTCTTCTACTTCTTCTTTGAGATAGCCAATAGACCTTAGATAATCAAAATAGCGTTGATACTCGATCGCCTCTTGATCATGCGAATACACCACCGCAATACGATCGGGGATGGTCAGGCGATCTTTGGTACCTTTCACGTAGGCTTTATCAATTCTCTTCTTTACAATTTCGTATCTAACATTATAGGCACCATCTACATCAAACTGCTTCTCATCCTGTCGGAACCGAATACTCAAAGAATTGCCGTGAACCAGGATTAAGGAACAAATATCCAGTGGCACTTTCAGCTGTGGTTTTAGTTTACGAACGGCACTTTCAATTTCGCAAAGGGTCATCAGCTGCCACAGTCGAAGATTGTGCAAATACATGTCATTGTAGGGCTTATTGTTAACCAAGGACTGGCCGATATAGATATTGTGCTCTACCCCATCTGTCTTGTACTTTTCGAAATAATGCGGAAACATCCCTTGTGCTTCCTCTTGAGCCTTTTCCAGCACCGTCGAAATCTTGGTGTTGATGGCGGTTACGCTTTCCTCGTAATCTTTCCGCTTATCATAAATCACACCTAGGTCAGAGTCAAGCACTGCTTTGTAAGCCTCTATTCTTTGGTGAAGCTCTTCATCCAGCTCCGCAATATGATCAAATACAGGATAGATGTCACGTCGAAGGAACTCTAAGGCCTTAAGCTCATCTCCTGCTCCAAGGCCTACTTTCGTTTTCTGCACATATTCGCTAATTCGAAAAGAAAGATTATCAAAAACAGGCAAGGCTTCGCGCTCCTTTGCTGCGACTAACACATCACGAGCCATTCCCAATTGACGGATTAGATCTGCCTGGATTGATTTATTTCGCTCTGTAGAAGATCCTTTGATATCCGATTGCCCATACAAAGGCATGACATCCTCAAAGACAATTTCTTCCATCACATTGGTATCATAAAAGAGTTGCTTCTTCAAGAGATTCTCAGCTGCCTCGAAGAACCGCCAACTCACCGATGAGTGGATGGCTGTGCACTTATCCTGGATGATGGCTTCTAGCTGAGTTTCTAATTCATCCATAGAACGCTTCAGCGCGGTAGTGAACAGAGAGACCACTTTCTCCAATTGACTAGCCACTACGCTATTGAGGGCGTTCATATCTTCTGAACCCAACTCTAGCACGCCAATCAATTCCTTGTTGTAGATCAAGGGTACCCCGATATAGCTTTTTAGTTTATGTTCCACCAATTTGGCAATCAGCGGGCTTTCAGCCGCATATTCTTCCTTCACCTCCGAAATGGCAAAGGGTTTATGGTGCTGAAAAATCTGAACTTGAGAATAATCACAGAAAGTCTCTTCCTGTTTCTTTAAGCCCTTATCGGAAAGTAAAATACTGTTCCAGAAACCATAACCTAGGGACTTCATCATGTTCCGCTCCGCATCAAAGGCGATGAAGCCTAGTTTCAGACCATTAAGGTTGAGCATCGAACAAAGATTGAGTCGGATGCGCTCTACCGTCTCTGGCGTATATAAGGCATCTTTCTTTAACAGATCTACTTTTAGATTGGAGACGGCCTCTTCGATGGTTACATCAAATAGATTAACCAATGCAAACCCTTCAAAATCAAAACTGCCCGGCGGAATACGCTCTTTCCATAATTCGTAATTGTCAAAATT
Organism: uncultured Lewinella sp.; assembly: GCA_913057785.1. Classification (GTDB taxonomy): domain Bacteria; phylum Bacteroidota; class Bacteroidia; order Chitinophagales; family Saprospiraceae; genus DT-111. The sequence goes on from CAJXPD010000145.1 coordinate 6,361, forward strand.
ATCGGTCAATTCTTGAATTTCTTCCGGCGTAAGCGGCTGGAAAGAATCATTGACGGTAAAGCTGGAAAAATCCGCGTTAAAAAAGGCGCGGTAATGGCGCGTGATTCCAGCCTTTTCATCAGGTATATCGAAGTAGGTCGGTTCCCGGTAATTGATGCCAGCGCCGTAGAGATAGTTCAGTACGAAGACGCAAGCGAACACGTACTGCTTGTCGTGCTCGGCATTTTGCATCAAGATCTTGTGATCTCCTCCAGCATTATCAATGATTCGATGAAAGCGTGGCGTAATATTGAACAAATAAGGGCTGAAAGGCATACAGGCCGCTTTGATCTCATTATCTCCCAGCATTTTAGGAAACAAAGGATCCAAGAGCAGACGAACCTCCTTCTCATTCTCTTCTACTACCGATAAATCATTAAAGGGTTCCTTGAGCGCTGGTCTGGAAGCCAGGCGAGCCAGTAGGGCTTTGGCTTCGGCAGCGGTTTCTAAGTCTTCACTTTCGGCTTGCGCCTCCCAGAATTCGAAGATCTTTTTAAAGCAAAATTTGACGTTAAAGGGGAAATCAAGTCGTTGATCATATTGATTGAAATCAAAATAACGTACGTATCCCATCTTATGTGTTTTGTGTAGCTGACAAGTTTAAGTGTATGAGATGCAACGGCATGCAGAGACTGCTTCTTCAATTTAACCATTCTTACTGGCTTCCCAAAGTTAGTTAGTAGTGAAATTTAGACCTGTTGGGTATTTCCAAGGTCGGGTTGGCATCTGTTCAAGGCAGTCTTTTTCTTTTCATCTCTCTCTGTAAACACTACTGAAAACGAATTAGTTGCCTAACTAACAAGCTCAGTTAGCACATTTATTTTTACCTTGTTAAGGAGTGCGACAATAGTAATAGGGCAATTTTGAGTAGTAGATTTTGTCGTTGCTCGAGGCACGGAAGCCAAAAAGCCGGAGAGTCTAGTGTCACATTACTTAAATCCTCATCACGACTGAAATCAGCAATATGGAAACGCAATCAACGACACTCGCCAGTGTAATCGATCAATTTCACTTACAAACCCGATTATTTGAGAATGTAGTGGAAGGCTTTCGAGAAGAACACCTACATGAACGCTTAAATGGGATCACCAATCACGTGGCTTGGATCATTGGGCATTTGGTATCTGGCAGGTATTTGGCCGCTTTTGTCTTGGGCGTACCTGCGAGGGAGCCTTATCCAGAACTTTTCGCGAAAGGAAAGGGGCTGGAAGAGCATATACGTTATCCAAGTTTGGAGGAGCTAACTAAAGATTGGCCAGCTATTTCCGACAAGCTACTTGCCCGCCTCGAATCCTTGACGGAAATAGAATTGAATTCCGAAGCGCCTGTCCCAAGTCCCATGACGCCCAGAAATCAAACGCTTCGCGGCTTCATCACCTTCATTTCTCACCATGAAGCTTATCATATTGGACAACTAGGCATTCTGCGGCGTTACTTTGACCTGGAGGCAATGAGATATGGGTAGGAAAGAGAAGATCTTTTAAGCAGGTTGGCCGAGATACCACCAACCTGCTTAAAGCTCTAAGCGTTTACCTAGCGTAATCGTTCGTTAATCAATCGATGTAGATCCGAGTTTGGATCCTCGCTAAGTGCATGTAATGAGGCATCCATAGCATTGATCGCTACTGGAGATAGGTATCGAGCCAAGGGAACGATTGGGGATATTTCATCGGTCTTGTAGGTCCACAGAAGTCTTTGTGTATGTTCCATTTTGACCTTTTTCAGATCAACTTTGTAAAAGTGGTCTGCTGAATTTTCCAGGTCCCAAAAGTTATGGGCATTGAAAGCAGTCCGAAGATTGGCCATGGTTCCGAGTGGGGCGGTCAATTGACCACTTTCTCTTAATACCTCTGGCTTCTGCTCAACCGTACTATTCCGAACTAATACAGAAACAAATTCCAACTGTTGATAAAGTAGTGAATCTGGGGTCTCTTTTTTGGCTTCCCGCAAAGCGGACAAGGATTTCAAGATACCAGCACCCGTTCGCGCGCCGTAATTGTCAAAATAACCCGCGTCTACAAAACTTCCAAGCTTACCAATGTGCCCGGCAGGATTGATATAAGGGAAGCTTGCATTTAGCAGGTTGGCTGTGATTAAAGGAACAGTCCGTGGAGTATGATCTGTCTTTGTTGCTTTCTGGTCTTCTTCTTCAGCCAGCGCAGCCAGCAGATCCATACCTTCATAATGCCGCTGATCCACCTGTACCGGGGAAAAGATAGCATGCCCAGCACCTTGTACTTGGGTTGTATTGATGAATAAAAGCGGATCCATTTCAGGCTTCACTTGCCCTGTCTTATCACTGGCAGCATCATACCAAAGGGATAGATAGGGGGCTCCAAATACGTTTTCCTGCTTCTCCCCTATCAGTTGCTGGAGGCTTTCTGTCCATTCCCTTTCAAGGCGTTTGGCTCGATCTCTACCAAGCGGTATTCCGAAAACATCTTTAACCAAATCAGCCCCTAATAATAAGGTCAAAGAAGAGGATAAGTAATTTTGTTCAAACATCTCTTTTCCTTTCTCGTCCATCTGCGGAGCATCTACTCCGCCTCGCTTCATGGCAAAGTAAGTGCTGTTCCCGGTACTCCCCCCCGATGCTCCAGTCATGGCGAATAGATGCCGCTCATAATAAGCTGGGATTTCCTTTTCCAGCTGTTTATGGACGGAGCTAGTCCAATAGGCAGCCCTGGAACCGCCACCTTCTGCAGACACCACAACTACAGGAAACTTACGGTCTGGGTTTTTAGCCAGGTAGCTACTGATTGAGTCCTGATTTGACTTTAGCCAGGCATCGAAGTAGTCTTCCAGACTGAGTCTTTGGTCTGGATGAATGAGTCTTTCCTTGAAGGAGACCTCGTGTAACCGGAAGCTATTGGTCAATCCCACCATGGTGAATATGAACACGAATAAGAAAAATACAGCGGCTATCCCTCTACTAGCTCCCCAAAGTCGCACACCATAGAGGATGGTGAGGTAACACACAAAAGCAAGGTTAGCACAAACTAGGGGATTTAAGTGTTGCGCAATACGGGGAATACAATTGATCAAAATAAAGAATAAGGACAAGGAGATCGCTGTAGTAGCTAGTATGACTCTGATCAGATTATCATTCTGAAAAAAGGGAATCTGTTTTCTGATGATCGTGAAAATCAGAAAAGCAAAACTCAATAATATAGAAAGGCCAAAGAAAGCAGGTAGTCCATCTTCTCCAGCAGCTTTGGTTAACCTCAATATAATGATCAGTACCAGAACGCTACCAATAAACCACCAAGCTCTTCCTTCAAACCGTTTATTCAACCACCGATTAAACGACATCAGGACTGGCTCTTGCCCACGCTCAAAGAGAAGGATGGTAATCAAAATCAGTAGGCTGATCTTAAGGGTAAGTCCAGCGTTGAGTCGCCAGGGAAACTCCGTATTGTTCATTTCATTGCCCACATTCAAGATACCCAAGGTTACTAAGAACAGTAAAGAAGCCGCCAAGATTCGGGGCATCATTTCCCGAAAATGTTTCCGATAACAATCTTCTTTCTCCGCATGATCATAAGGCGCCTTTTGATCGTAATCCCAACGTTGTTCACTGAAATCCGCCATGTATAGATCGCGCATAGTGCTACTGGCAGTTGTAGCCTCGTAATTTCCGACTTCCTTCTCATTTCTTTTCTCCGCCAGATTATAAAACACGCGAGGCATATACCAGGAAATGGCGGCTAAAGTCATTAAACTGGTAAAGAAGAGAAAGATCTGTCCGTCGTGTTCTTGGTTAATGGTAAGTAGCAAATCCTTGGCCTGTGGGAAGGTCCAATAAAAAAGATAGATGACGATGAGTAAAACAAAAGTGTAGAAGTTAGACGATAGAACTTCAACGAAGAAGCGGATTCGGTTGGATAGGTTAGTAAGTAGTTCCGTGATCCATTGGATGCTACGACTAAAAAAAGATGGTGTAGCTTGTTCCTTGGAGGTAGCCATGATACTTGGTTTTTGCCATCAAGTTAGCTCAAACTTCAATTCATGACCTCCACATTTAGATGTGGTTAAAGTTGACCTTTGTTTGCAACGCTGGCGAAAAATAGGAGTCTTTGAATGTGCAGAATCATCATTAATGCAGGAACTGATTTAAACTGGTCACTCGTATGCTAATCCACAAACCTTACCCATTTCTCCTCTTTTTCATTATTAGTTTTCACTTTTCGCACACCGCCCTGAGTCAAGTGCATATCGACTCCTCCGCCATACCCATTTTCTGGGAGATAGCCGATACACTAAGTGCAGATCAAGCACCTTCAGTAGTTTTGTGGGAGAAGTTTGCCACGCACCCGGCCTATGCGCAAATCCAGGCATCCGGCAATCGGGTATCTTTTCTAAAAAAGGTACTGCCACTGGTCTTCATGCCTTCAAAATCGGAACAATTAAAGAAAGTGTTGGAGGGGAAGGAATCCGCTTTTCAGTATTTTGCCCAGCATTTGGTTGAGGTCAAATCCAAGCGAAAAGATTTGGCGAAATTTCTTTCAGCTGCTGACTTTGAAGGTTATAAAGTTGCTTACCGCAAAAGCCTAAACTACTTGCCACTTGATATTGAAGAAGATCAAGTACAGCTAAATATCTACCTGGCCTTATTTGAGGACAACGGCTTCGGAGGAAAGGTGATCACGATGGATTTACTGCACTTGCTCCGAGGAACCTCGGAAGAAAATCTTGACTTTTTCGCCCATGAGTTCCATCATGCCCTGCGAGGGCATACTCAAAAACATCAATTGTATGCTCCGACTTCCAGTACCGTATATCCTATAATTGAAGCATTGAATAAGATTCCGCTAGAGGGTGTTGCCAGCATTTTGGACAAAAGCAAATACTTTGACCAGGCCTACTATGGTAACTCGTCTGCTATTCATCCTAACCAAATGGAAACCATTGAAGAATTTCAACAACTTGTTGCCGAAGCACCTGCAAACCTTGCTCAGATCGATTCCATTTTGACCTCGGCCGCCACGCCAGCAGAAAAAGGGAAGCAGATCTTTCAACAACTACCTTGGAGCGGTCATGTGATTGGCTTCTACATGTCGAGTGCCATTGAGAAAAAAAGAGGGCGAAAAATACTGGTCAAAGCTCAGTACTCCTCTGTAAGATTCTTTGCTCAATACCAAAAGGCAGCTAAAAAAGACAAAAGCCTTTATCGGTTTTCAAAGGAAGCGATTGCTGCCCTGAAAGAGCTTAATGAATGAAATAGATTGGGGGCTAATAACAGAGCCTATTTATCCATCCTATAAACTGAGGCGCTTCATCATACCTTCGAAGCGATAAGATTGGAAACTCCTCTGTTTCACGGTATAGGATTCCAATAATTCTCTGTCAATGCCTTGTGAGAACCCGATTTGTTGTAAGCTTTGACTTGGAACTAGCTCTCCCTTGCTGTTTTGCTGCACGCTTGGTTGGGTGATATCTTGCTCCAAAAGCATTTCTCCAAGCGCCCCTTCGTTCGCACTCATCGGGCCAGCCAATTTTGTCAAAACTATACCCGCGGTTGTCAGTATACTAGTTTCGCCGAAGTGTGCACCCAATTGGCAAGGTACTCCCCCCTCCTCAGCTAGGCGGTAGATCTGCAATGCGGAAAAGATCCCTCCCAATTTAGAAATTTTCAAATTGAAATGATTCCCGATCTGATGTTCCAAGAAGTGTTGAGCATCTTCGATAGTCAGCAGGGACTCATCCACCATAATGCGGCCCTCCGTCCCGAATCGCTGGGTTAACAATTGAAGCGCACCGGTCTCTTCCGCTGGTAGTGGTTGTTCAAAGGAGTTTACCCCTAAATCCAAGAATACAGGAATGAACTCAATAGCATTTTCTAAAGTCCAACCAGCATTAACATCGAGTCGTATAGCCAGCGAATCTCCAAAACTAGCCCGTAAGAGTTTGATATTCTCCACATTGTCTTCCAGTTGATCGCCTGCCTTTAGCTTAACACTCTTGGGAGTGAGATGCTGTATTCGCTCCAACAGCTGAGCCATCTTTGCCGGCTTGAACATAGGAATAACCTGACTGTATTCGATAGGAGCATCAATATTTGATAATCCAAATTGCTGAGCCAAGGTGTGTTGGTGACTCTGACAGAGGAGATCAATAGCCGCAAGTTCTAAGGCACAAAGGGTGGAGGGACCTACACCGAGTTTGCGCCAGTTGGCCAATTGTCGTTGCCAGTCCTCCATCCTTTCGAGCCTGAGATCAGCCAGTTGTGGAGAAATTCCCTGCAAGTCCTTTTCCATACTTTGCATGCTTTCACCCGTAACGTACATTCGTGGACAGGCCTCGCCAAATCCTACAAGGCCCTCAGTCGTATGTAATTCCACGATCGCCGATGAAGAGGAGTGGCTAGCGCGATTATTCGACTGGGCAAACTGAAAGCGCAATGGGATATTTACTTCCCGGAAAAGAACTTTGCTGATCTTCATATGAAGTGAATATGGGTTAGAAGCCGCTACAAAGGTGCAATAAAAGATGAAGGTGGACAACCACATGAAAGTGGGGTAGGGAGAGTTGCTGTTTAATCAACCTGAGACTACAAAGGGAACTTAAGCCAGTGCAGATTTTGTATAAGTAAACATATTCCTGTATATATATTTAAAACAGCTTTGTTCTCTTGTATTAACTACAGGAACTGATTTAAGATGAAATTACCCTAGAACCCCAAAACATGCGAATCATTTGCATATCGGACACACACGGTCTACACGAACAACTAGCTCTCCCCGAAGGCGATATCATTATTCATGCCGGTGACATCACTGACCATGGTAGTGAACCTGAGGTAGTCGCCTTTCTTGAATGGTTCTCAAACTTAGATTTTATCCACAAGGTCTTCATCGGTGGGAATCACGACATGTTCCTGGATGAGTACCCGGTGGAACTGTTAGAACTGCTCCCTACTAATGTTACTTACCTGCGAAATAATGGTTGTCAAGTGAACGGCATCAACATTTGGGGATCCCCAGTCTCACCAGATATGATCTACTGGGCTTTCGGAAAGCGCCGGAGCGAGATGGAAGAGCACTGGATGTTTGTGCCTGGGGAAGTCGACATATTGCTTACCCATACCCCTCCTTTCGGAATTCTGGATCAATCGTCAAGCTACGATCACTTGGGCTGTGAAGCCTTATTAGATTGTGTAAAAGATATCGAACCCAGATTGCACATCTTTGGCCATATTCATGCCAGCTATGGAACGTTGATAGAAAATGAAACTACCTACATCAATGCTTCCAACTTAGATTCTTACCAAGGTTTGATTAATCCTCCAATTGTAGTGGATTACTAGACATAATCTAAAACATAGTTGCACTTTACAATTATTAGACACACATTTGTACCTACAAATATTGTACAGATATGAGTCAGCCGTATTTTTCTACTATCCATGAAATTATCACAACCGGACATTGGATTACTGATCAGATCAGTCTTGAACTAAAGGAATTTGGCATTACAGAACCTCAGTACAATGTACTCCGGATACTTGCTGACACCCAGAATAGTCCGATCACAGCGCAAGAGATCCTGGAAAAGATGGTGCAGCGAAGCAGTAACATTACGCGCATAGTAGACAAATTGGTGGCAAAAGAGCTAGTGACAAGACAACTTTGTCCTACCAATCGGCGCAAGATGGATATTAGTATTACAGCTACTGGTTGTGAATTGCTACATAGACTAGATGAAAAGGTAAAAGCTTTTCATGATCCATTCATGGACAATTTAAATCAGGAAGAATTACAACAATTGAAACAATTGATCATCAAATTAAAATCAAATAATAATGCGTAAAAGAGTGTTGGCTATAGGAGCCAGTAATAGCAAGAACTCAATCAATAAACAGTTCGCTGAATTTGCCGCCAAACAGACTCCTGATGCGGAGGTAGAAGTCTTGGATCTCAATGATTTTGAGATGCCGATCTACAGTATTGACAGAGAAAAAGAATCAGGGATTCCCGAATTAGCAAAGACCTTTAAGGCAAAGATAAAGGCAGCGGATTTCGTGATCATTTCCTTCGCGGAACACAATGGCGCTTATACCGTTGCCTTTAAGAATGTGATGGATTGGATTTCCAGATTGGAAGGTAGTACATGGGAAGACAAACCGATGTTGCTTTTGGCGACTTCTCCAGGTGGACGAGGAGGAAAAACGGTATTGGAATTGGCCACGCGTTCCTTTGCTTTTATGACCAAGGGAGCCATTAGGAGTTATTCTCTCCCCTCCTTTTATAAGAATTTTACGAATACGGAAGGGATTACGGATGAAAAGCTGAGAGAAGATTTTGCCATAACACTTCGCCTTTTCTTGGAAGCAATTAGCACAGTGGCAGCCTAGTTTTGTGCATTTTTTTTCATCCAATTATTGTATGTACAAATATTGTATAGTAGAATGATAGCCTGGATTAGATCAGTTGTAATTTTGGTATTGGCATGGAGCGTGTCGCCCAATCCGGGCCTATGCAACACGCTGGATAGCACCTGGGTAAGGTTGGAATTGGACCTGAGAGGAAGATGGCAACAAGGCAACTTGAATCAAATTGGCATTCAGCCTAATCTACGCTTTCAATGGGGTAATAGGCGATACCTGGTGGACTTACAAAGTAATTATCAATTGCTCAAAGCCAGTGACTTTGTTTTAATCGATGATTTCTGGACTCAGGCAAAGTTGACCTTGCATAGAGAGCGGTCTATATATCCGATGGTAGCTATGAACCTGGGCTACGCCCTCTCCTATCGGATCGACCACAGTTTTCTGTTAGGAGTAGGGATGGGGAGTCAGCTTTGGCGCCGTCCAGAACGCAGCTCTTTGGAATTTAATGTTTTTGCGGGCTATCTAAATTTCGACTTCGCGGGGGAAGTAGCTCAAAGTTCAGCCGCTATTGGGAGTCTTGTCGAACTAGCCGTACCCCTCGGGAAAATCGGCCATCTAGTTTGGCAAGCACAGTCCTATCACCCTTTAGACAAACACAATTTTTGGGGAATTAATTCTGCCACACAATTGAATTGCCCGATCAACAAGCAGTTCTCCTTTCAAATCAATTATCAATTCATTTTCAATAACCAGACTGTCATGGATATCGAAAGGATAAATACGCTAATGCTATTTGGCTTTCGATACCTAATCATTTCCAAATAATACTATAACATGAAGAACCTAAAAAATGTAGTCAATATCCTTCTGCTGAGCAGCTTGGCCATACTGACCTGGGCTCAAGGACCAGCAAGCAATTTCACACCAAAGAATCCAGTAGCCGACAATCTACTGACCTCAGAGAATACGGTGATCCTATTGATCGATTGGCAGCCCGACCTCATTCAAACGGTGCAAAATATTGATCAAGATATCATGATGAATAATATCGAAGCCTTGGTCAAGACCGCAGCTTTATTTGACATCCCCGTAATTGAAACGACGATTGGTGTGGAAATGGCCGGGAGTGAGTCAACAGTCCCAGCCGTTAAGAAGTGGGTACCCAAGACCGTAAAAAACATCGATAGGGTTTCGCTCAATGCTTGGCAAAATCGCGCCTTGGTTGAGGCAGTACGCCAAACCGGAAGAAAAAAGATATTGATTACCGGGCTATGGACCTCTGGCTGCCCCACCTACACAGCTCTTGATGCCCTAGAAGATGGTTATGAAGTGTACGTTTTGGCCGATGTAATGAGGGATGCTACGAAAGTAGCTCATGAGATGGCGATCCAACGGATGGTTCAGGCCGGAGCCAGTCCCTTTACTTGGGAAGGGGCCGGTGCGGAAATTCTGCGATCCTACACCCATCCTAAAACCATGCAAGGAGATAAGATAAAAGGAGGCTTCGTTGAGATCATGAAAGATCATTTCTACCCATTTGCCGGCAAATACTAGCTCCCTATTCCTTCATTAGCCTGGGCACTGCCCGGGCTTACCTATTCAGTTATGGATCCAATTAAAGACAAGACCAACAGAGCACTCATCGCCATGAGTGTTCCGATTGCCTTAGGTATGTTATCTACCTTCCTTTTCCAAGTAATTGACACCTACTTTGTTGGATAGCTTGGAGGAGAAGCGCTGGCGGCTCTAAGTTTTGCCTCTACTCTTTATTTCTTAATGATCGGAATATTCATCGGCTTAGCCGTAGGGGTATCTATACTGGTGGGGAAGGCCTTTGGAGCGCAGGATCAGGCATTGGTGAAACAGATTACCTTAATCGCTCTAGGAGTGAGCCTCTTATTTGCGCTGGTTCTATCCGGTATAGGCCAAGTCAGTTTAACATCGCTGTTTCGCCTACTAGGGGCCGAGGCAGAGGTATTGTCCATGATTGAGGAGTACCTAGTACCCTTGTTGTTCGGCATGCCACTCCTCACGATAGCCCTGGTAGCTGGTGGGGCGCTTCGAGCTACTGGCCATGTGCTTCGGCCAGAAGTACTGATGGCTTTAGCGGGTGTACTTAATCTTATTTTTGACTACTTACTCATCTTCGGCAAATGGGGGTTTCCTGAAATGGGGATAAAGGGAGCAGCCTGGGCAACCGTATTGTCTTGGATCTTTGTATGTCTTGGGATGCTGGTACTGCTTTGGCACAAAAAACTGCTTCAGTTTCGGCTACCTAAATGGAAAGTGTGGAGAACGACCATCTTAGAAATCTTTAATCTAAGTGCTCCGACGATCGTCAATCAGATGATTGGTCCCCTAACTTTAATGTATCTCACCTTTCTATTAGCCCTAGAATCTGCTGAGTCGGTGGCTGCCTTTGGGATTGCAGGTAGAATTGAAACACTCCTTATGATTGGTATCTTAGGCGTTAGTACAGCACTCACCCCTTTCATTGCTCAAAATGTAGGCGCCCAAAGAAAAGAGAGAGTAGAGGAAGCTATTGTTTTTGGAGGGAAGGCCTCAACCTACCTAGGCCTAGCTGTAGCCCTAATCTTGTTCTTAAGCATCCGACCACTTGCCGCTTTGTTCAGCAATGACCCGACCATTATCGAGCAAACCAGTCAATACTTTTACATCGTGAGTTTATCTTACACCTTGCTCGGTCTCTATCTGGTCACTTCATCGATCTTCAACGGTCTTGAACGTCCAATGGAAGCCTTGAGTATAAGCTTTGCAAAATCCTTCTTGTTTACTTTACCGCTTACCTGGGTCGGTTCTTACTGGGGAGTGCTGGGGATATTCGTCGGACTCAGCTTCAGTAATCTGCTCGCCGGAGTCTTTGCCGCTTGGCGAATGCGTAAAGAACTCAATCGGGTACAATCTAACCTACTCCAAGAGCCAATCCTGCAGTCCTATTGGAAAGATATCAAGGGAATGCTCAATGGATAGACTATCATTTAAAGAGGAATGAACGACTTGTAGGGCCCGTTCTTAGGTCAAGGGAGACGCTAGTCGCCATCTATCACCGTTCTTGTTAGATCGGTTCATCTTTTCCTGGATTAGTTGCCTCTATTTTTAAGGCCGCTCTAGTCTCTACCACTGGTGGAAAACGCTCAGGAAATTAAGCCAAATTCTCTGCCAGCAAAAATATGGCGAACATTCCCCAGTACCCCATAAAAGATGTACCGAACCATGTCCTCCCCCATTAAATATGGCGACAAAAACGACTTCAAATAACAATCCAATTGCGTAGAACTCTAACACCATTTATACTGTTTTTATAGGTGAGTTGTGTGGCTGTTTGTAGGACTTGAAAACAATTAACACTAATATATAACTGCCTATGAATACGATTCCCAATATCCCGGATACAGATCGCCAACGTGTGGTCATCGTCGGAGGAGGCTTTGCCGGTCTGAAGTTAGCGCGGAAGCTGATGAAAAGTCAATTTCAAGTAGTCCTTTTTGATAAGAATAACTACCACCAATTTCAGCCGCTATTCTACCAAGTAGCTACTGCAGGTCTGGAGCCAAGTGCTATCTCCTTTCCCTTGAGAAAGGTTTTCCAGGATCAAAAAGGATTGCATTTCCGAATGGCTATGGTTGAACGCCTAGACACGGAAAAGCAAGAAGTCTTTACCAATATTGGGAAACTTTCGTATGATCATTTGGTACTGGCGATTGGTGCCACCACCAATTACTTTGGAAATGAGGAGATCGAGAACAATGCTGTTCCGATGAAGTCGCTAACCGAGGCATTGCAACTCCGTAATACCATTTTGAGTCACTTTGAGAAAGCCTTGAATACTTCTAAAGTGGCTGATATGCAGGCCTTGCTTAACATTGTCGTAGTAGGAGGAGGGCCAACCGGTGTAGAATTGGCAGGGGCCATCGCCGAGATGCGGAATGTGATTTTACCGAAGGATTATCCCGAGCTCGATTTTAGTCAAATGGAGGTGAGCTTGCTGGAGGCGGGGCCTCAGGTCCTTAACGGGTATACGGAGGCTGCATCGGCCAAATCCAAGGCTTACTTAGAAAAGTTAGGGGTGAATGTGCAGACGGGCGCCATGGTAGAGGGTTACGATGGGACTACCGTACGTTTAAAAGATGGTAAAACATTACAAAGTAAAACCGTAATCTGGGCAGCAGGGGTGAAAGCAAATGAGGTGGCTGGCATGCCAGCAGCAGCATATGGCCGAGCCCGCCGACTCGTCGTTGATCGCCAAAATCGAGTACAAGGCTTGAAGAATGTTTATGCCATTGGGGACTTGGCTTACATGGAGACTCCTGATTACCCCAATGGACACCCGCAAGTAGCTCAGGTAGCCATCCAACAGGCTAATCTACTGCACAAAAACCTACGTGCTTGGCAAAATGGAAGACCAGAAAAAGCATTTGCATACAGTGACAAAGGGTCTCTAGCTACGGTCGGAAGAAATCTAGCCGTGGCAGATCTGCCTTTCTTCAGCTTCCAAGGTTTCTTGGCTTGGGTGCTTTGGTTGTTCGTGCACCTAATGGCTATTGTGGGAGTCAAGAATCGACTCTTTGTCTTCATCAATTGGGCTTGGAGCTATCTGACCTATGATCAGTCTCTCCGTCTATTGATCAACCACAAAGGAGAAGAAGAAGAACCTACTTTGCCGCAATCTGCTGCGGTGGAAGCCTAAGCATACAGGAAAGTGGAGATAATGGCAGTTGACTATATCTCCACTACTCCACAAATCCAAAAGCTGAGTCCTCTTCGGGTCGATCAACACCCAATTCGCGCTTCAAGACGAAAAGATGTTCAGATAAACCTGAACTTTTGGTATACAAATAGGTATTTACCAATTCCCAACCTACCAATCCTAAGCCAGTCAAAACCGCTTCGGTGGCCTCTAAGTCAAGATTCATTTTGGCCATCCCTTTCGTGGTCCCGGTCACAATCTTATATTCAAATTTTTTCATACTTGGGTGTTTCTGCCTATTGGTTAAATGGTCTGAACCCTCCAGCTATTAGGAGATAATGTAAAGGATGTAACAAGCATTTCTAAATACTGGTTCATTAGCAAGAACCTAGGATTACGCAAGAATCGGATTGTTACTCCTCAACAATGTCAGGAGCTTTGGGCTTTATCAACCAAATCTCTTACAATGGCAAGTTTTATTCTAGTTCATGGTTCTTTCCACGGTGCCTGGAATTGGCACAAGGTTGTTCCGCTAATAGAGCAGGCTGGGCATGCGGTTAGTTGCATTGATATGCCCGGACATGGAATTGATCACTCAGCTGTACACCAGGTTTCCCTGCAAGATTGCGTGCAATGTTTAATCAAGCAGATTGATCGCATGGAGCCTCCGATCATTCTAGTTGCTCATAGCAGAAATGGCATTGTCATTTCCCAAGCTGCCGAATATCGAGCCAACAAAATCGCTAAGCTTGTTTATCTCGCCGCTTATTTGGTTCCTGATGGAAAGTCCATGATGGATTTCGCCAAATTGGATGAAGCGTCTCTCGTCTATCAGAATATTATCCCCAGGACAAGCGCTGCCCAGATCGAGACAGTAAGAAAACTTTACAGGAAACCCATAACTCGTTTACTTCTGCATCTATTCAGCAAAAAAACACAAAGAACGCATCTACTAGATCCCAAGGCTTATCGCGATGCTTTATACCATGATTGCCCCCCTGAAATAGTTGCCCTGGCCCAAGCCCTACTCACTCCTGAGCCTAATTTCCCCGGATTTACTCAGCTTCAGCTTTCAGCAGCGAAATATGGCTCTATCCCTCGTACCTACATAGAATGCCTCCAAGATCACGCCGTAACTTTAAAATTACAACGACTGATGCAGGCCGAATCCCCTTGTGACAAGGTCTATCAACTGGATAGTGGACATTCTCCCTTCTTTTCTATGCCAGCAAGACTTACAGATATACTGTTGGCAGAAGTTTCGAAAGCGGTAAGTATGAGCTAGTGCAGCAATTTACTCTTCCCAATTATCTGATCTGAAGGGAGACAGTGGTAAGCCTTCAAGATTGTACCATGGCAAATCACCTGGATTGTCTGACCAGGCATAACGAACCGCTATCGGTTGGGCAACCTCCTTCGCTGCCAGCACGATGACATTGTCTCCCTTCAACCTTGCTGTGGCTGGCCACCACTTCCGATTTTTCCCAGCAATCATAAAGCCAGCTAATTTTGATGCTTCTGATTTCCTCACCAAGCTACTGCCGAAGGTATTAAAGTGCAAGTGGAGTCTCCCCTCTTCCGCTTGCAGGTCTTCAAAGCAAGGGGCTTTTGCGATCAACTCAGGTTCATAAAAAAGTGATTGGGCTAGATTAGCAATTCGCCTAGCTACAGGTCGCTTATTTAGCGGGTGGATACTCAAGGAGTCTCCAAGGTCGATATTAACAACCAGAGCAGTCTTGGGGCCGCTGGTAGCCGCAGCTTGCGCTTCTCTCAGTCTTGACCATTTACTCTTAGCATCAAAGCCTTTTTCCTTTCCAAAACCTGGTAATTGCACAATCAGAAACCAAGGTTGATCTGCGGCTGACCAATTCGAACGCCAATCCTTAATAAGATCTTTCAGCGCTGTTTCATAGAACATTGGTGCTCTGGTATCGGCCTCCCCTTGATACCAAACGATGGCTTTCATCGGGTAAGATCTCAAAGGATGAATCATGGCATTATAAAATGCACTAACATAAAACTTCGGGTCTATATTCAACGGAGGATCTGCTACTCCAGGCGTCCCGATTCTCGCTATCCATTCTCCAGCAAGCATTTGCTGCTGATCTCCAATTTTTAAAGACATTTGTTCTGCCTTACCTGTAAAGCCCCCATCTCCCTTCAGGCTCTTGACTCGTACTACAACTTCATTACTGCCTTCCCGCAATAATGAGCTGCTAACCGAATAATTGCGTTTTACTCTGGGATGCTTAGTGCTCCCCACCAAATGGCCATTGATATAGGTCTCGTCAACATCTCCAATGGGCCCCAGCTGAATGCGGATAGACGATTGCAGCTCACTGCGAGTAAGGCTAACTCGTTTTTTGAACCAAAACACGCCGTATCGTCCTGTCAAGTCCAATTGGTCAAGAGGTTGGGGTAAATCGACTACCTTACTATCCTTCCAGGCTTTAGGAATCTGTTCCCAGTATTCCTGTTTTCCTACATCTAGCGTATCCAAACTGGATAACCAACGGGAATAGGCGGCAATTTCCCACTCCGTCTTCCTATCAAAGGGCAAATCCATAGTCGTACTCAACCACTTCTCATATTCAGGGATGCCTTTAGCCACCGCAGGACTGAGCCAAGATTTGATCTTAGAACCTCTCCAAGTGGCTTGGATCAAGCCGATGGGAATATCTTCCTTTTTTTGCAGTTCTATCCCAAGATAATAGGCGATCGCCGAAAAGCTCTTGGCGTAATCAGGAGTACAAGTTGTCCATGAAGATCCTTCCAAATCATCCTGAGGTTGGCTTGCCATCGCCTTTTGGATCTGAAAAAGGCGAATATTGTGATGCTTAGCCTTTGGCCAATCCGCTGCACCTGTGCTAGTCTGGCTTAATGGCCATTCCATATTGGATTGCCCAGCACAGAGGTATACATCTCCAACTAGTAGGTCCTTAAATGATATTTTCCCCTGATCGGTTTCAATGCTCATTTGATAAGGCCCGCCAGCTTGCTGAGCCTTCAATGTAGTCTGCCAATATCCCAGTGAATCTGCGACGACCTGAACCTCGTCTCCTCTAAACCTTATAGAGACCTTCTGCTTGGGTTCAGCTTGGCCCCAGATGGATATAGGTTTATCTCGCTGTAGAACCATATGATCTGAAAAAAGAGCAGGTAATAGTAAGGTTCCCTGTGGTCTCTCCTCTGATATGAAAGAAGAAAATAGGATAGATACCCAAATGATATAATTCATCATAGTTACCGACACGATAAGTAGGTTCAGTTAAATTACTTGGATTGATACTTTGAGCGCTAATTGAAGAGGCTCGCCAGATCGAAGCTTAGTGGAGTTCAAGTGGATAGGCTGGAAGTTACATCAAAGCATGGGATGCAACTATTTCCTTTATAAAGATAGAAATTCTTCCTCGAACTGTCACACCCCCTCTTTTTTGAGATCAGACAGGTATGAAACATATTCTAATACTCGCAAGCCTGCTAATCGGATTAGCCGCTTGTCAATCACAGAAAGAAAAAGAAATGGCTCAGCGGCCTCCGGCTTCTACACTCGTAACGGAGGTGGCTACCTATGATTTCAAGCCCGGAATCTCTGAGGCGGATGCACTCCACTACGCCCGATCCGTCAATGAATTTCTGAGGTCTAATCCTGGATTTGTACAACGAACCTGTTCTCGTACGGCCAATGGTAAATGGATCGACGTGATTCTTTGGGAAAGCATGGCCCTGGCCGAAGCTGCTGCGGAAAAGGCAGCCCAAACGGAGGTTTGTCTAACCTTCTTTGGTAAGATGGAAGAGAAGACCAGCACCTACTTACTTGCTCAGGAACAATTTAAAATCTCAAAATGAAGCACGAAATGATTAACAAACAGTCCGCTTACGAACTGGCAGTTTGGCAAGCTAAAGCCCTGCCTGCGCAAGACCAATCACTAATCGTAAATCAAACCAATCAAGCATTGGCCAGCCTAGCCGGCTTTCAAACTAGAACCATCTTTCAATCCGTCAGCAATCCCCAGCTGCTATTTGATTGGGTAGAATGGGACAATGCCGATAATGCTAAATCAGCAGCCCAACAAATGATGTCGATACCTGAACTAAAGGCCTTTGTAGGATTGATTGATAAAACTTTGGTTTTTGAACATTACCGGCTCTCCGATGCGCATCAATTGACCTATGCTAACGGTTCAACAACAGAACTAGTCGTTTATCAACTGGCAGCGGAAGTGGAGGCTAGCGAATTTCAGAACCGATATTCTTACCATCTATCCAAACAGGCGGGATATCAAGGCCGTTACCTGCTTGAAAATACTAAGGGAGACAATCAGTGGGCAGAGCTTGTATTTTGGGAAAATGAGCCGGCGGCAGTGGCAGCTAGTAAAGCGCTGGGGGACATACCAGAGATGGGAGAATTGCTCCGAGGGGTCAAGGAAGCTCCAATGGTGCATCAATACTTCAAAAAATTTGTATAAACTGTAGACAGCTTCTCCGGATTACCATAAGGATCCGGAGAATGCTACTCAATCTTTAACTTTCAGACATGAAAAACCCATTTGACCAGGCACAATACAATCAAGCGGAAGATCTACAACTGATCGAAGAAGCATTGGATGGCTCGTCCCAATCCTTAGAGCGACTCATTCAAAGGCATCAACACTTCATCTACAATATTGCCTTGAAGATGGTTTTGAGTCCTTTTGATGCGGAAGACATTACACAGGAGGTATTAATCAAAGTGGTGACCAAGTTGTCGCAATTCCAAGGTAGAAGTAGCTTTCGAACCTGGCTATACCGCATCACTTTCAATCACTTCCTGAAAATGAAAAAGTACTGGTTGGAAGAGCAAATCACCTCCTTTGATGCTTACGGCGCAGAGCTAGACGCCATCCCTGATCGAGCGCTAACAGAACAAGAAAAACTGGAACAGAAAGAGTTGATACTCGAAGCCAAATTAAGCTGCATGTCAGGCATGCTCCTTTGCCTGAATCGAGAGCAACGGCTAGTTTATATTCTAGGGGAGCTGTTTCAGGCAGACCACACTATTGGTGCCGAAATGCTGGATATTTCCAAAGCCAATTTCAGAAAACGACTTGAGCGCGCTCGTCGGGACCTTTATCACTTTATGAATAAAAAGTGCGGATTGATCAATACCCAAAACCCCTGCCGTTGTGCCAGAAAAACTTCTGGCTTCATCAAAGCTGGGTGGGTCGACAAAGAGCAAATGAAGTTCAATGTTCATTATGTAAAACAGATCAAAGAGACCTTGAATCAAAAGAACAAAACCCTGGATGAAATTCTCGAAAATGACTATGCAGAATTGTTCCAGGAGGGTCCATTTCAGGAAAAAGCACACGTTGACAAAACCATGGCCACTATTTTAACAGACAAAAAGGTAAAAGACACTTTTAATTTAAACTAGCCAAACAAACTACTCGCTATCAAACACTTAAACCCAAATCAAGCATCATTCATCACGATTAAAAACTAAAAAATTAGTTTAAATATTAATTGATTAGTTGACAAACTAATTGATTAGTTATAACTTGCCGAAGAATTAACCACTATTGCTTAACCTCATTGCACTATCATAAATTATTCGGCAATCATGAGACAATCAAAGAAATCAACCCGACTGTTTTTTCAAAGATGCGCATGGCTTACCCTTAGCCTGGCTTTATTGAGTCCATTGATGAATCCTGTGGCCATTGATGCCAAGACAAATGGCATTGGACAAGCCATTCCAATCCTTTTCAAAGAGGCTCATTTTTTCAGCACTTCTGCCCTATATAAGGCTTTCTCTTCAGAGGAATCAACTACCATTACCGAGACTGTTCCTACTGCGGCTACCCCCCTACTCACTCCAAGCGGAATCTGGTCTGCGGATATTGAAGGCGATGAAATCTGTTTTCACTTCGATCACTCTGACCGACGGCGGAATAACTATTGGATGCAAACACGCTGTTTTCCAAGATCTGCTTTTGGGAAACTACCTACTGGACAAGACGGCACCTTTACCTTAGAAAGAGAAGCTGGCAAAATAGAGTTTCGAGGTAAATTTGAAGGTAACGAGGGACTGGGCAGACACACTTTCACCCCGAATGATAGCTTCACACAATATATGTCAGGGCAAGGCTATAGTGGTCTAAAAGATCAGACTGTTTTCAGTCTATTCTTGCTAGACTTCAGCAAGGAGTATCTACAGTACTTGAAGCAAATTAACATGAAGCCGCAAGGAACCGCTCAATTGCGTAAGATCGCTTACCATGGTCTTCCCTTCCAGGAAATGAAGCAGACCATAAATGAGTTTGCGCAACTAGGGTATAAGAATATCAGTCTTTCAGAATTTGTAGATATCCAGATTCATGACGTTTCTCCGGATTACGTACGGGCGATGGCAAAGGCAGGCTTCACTGATCTTACGATTAAAGAACTTAAGCAAGCCAGTATTCATGATGTAGACCCAGCTTATGTAAAGGATCTAAGTTCTGCCGGTTTCCGTGACCTGACTCTCAATGAAGTGGTTCAAATGGCCATTCACGATGTGGACGCTCAGTTCGTCAAAGAATTGAATCAAATGGGCTACAAAGACCTAACCCCTCAAGAAGTAAAGAATGCCGCCATTCATGATGTCAGCGCTGCCTATGTTAGAGATCTGAAAGCCGCCGGCTTTGATGACCTTTCTTTACAGGAAGTTGTCCAACTGGCTATCCATGACGTAGATTCTCGATTTGTGAAGGAATTGAACGGGATGGGGTTCAAAAATCTATCCATACAAGAGGTTCGTAATGCAGCCATTCATGACGTCAGTGCTTCTTATGCTAGAGAATTGAAATCTGCCGGTTATGATGATTTGAGCCTTAAGGAAATTATCCAGTTCGCCATTCATGACGTAGATGCAAGATTCGTAAAAGATCTGGCGAATATGGGTTACCAGAATGTACCTGCAAACGAAATCAGGAATGCCGCTATTCATGATGTCAGTTCCAGATACATCAAGAGTTTGAATGCGCTCGGATTCAAAGAAATACCCTTGCGTCAAGTAATCAACCTCAAGATCCATGACGTTACTGCCGACTTTATCAAGTTGGCGCAGAGCAAAGGCTTAACAGGACTTTCTCTAGATGAATATCGTAACCTAAAGATCCACGGCCTGGAAGAAAAGCTTCGCCGCACCAGACAAGAATAACCGAACTAAGATGATTTAGAGTTTGCATATCTTTATAGACAAAAATCCGAGGCCCTGGCAAGAGATCAGGAACCTCGGATTTCTGCATGAACCACTAAACTACGAGGAATTCCGAGGTCAGGTGCGAACAAACAAACATACACTCACTATATAACCTTGGATGATGACACCCCTTGCGAAACACTCTGCCCTCTTACCGCTCAAATCTAGTAGCAGGGACGTACAATTATCCATTAAACACTATTCATTCTTCATTGTTAACTAGCACCTTCAAGCCTCTCAATCCCATATCTACCACCTCTTCCGCTCCGCCCTGCTGAATATCCAGGTCCCATTCACCATTAGCATTCTTATCGACCCACTCAAAGCTGTTGTTAACAGAGAAGGATAAGGTAAGGGTTATATCCTGGGTCTCCTCCCCTGTGATTTCTAAAGCTTGCTCAAAAGCTCCAGTAACAATACACGAACCAA
>CAJXPD010000146.1 GCA_913057785.1 uncultured Lewinella sp.
ATTGTTATTCGGAATCTCATGTGTGCTTTCGATGGTTTTCGCCCGCTGCTCTCGATGATGAATTTGAAGCCAGTGACCGGCTTAGAGCCAGTCTAATTTTCCAAGATGAAAGTGGCAATACCATTACCTCCTATCCTGTCTTAGATATTCCAGGAGAAGGCATTCGGCAAATTGACGTCTTGGGAGATGGCTACTTAGAGTACTGTTATACTATTCATGATGACAACATAGGGTGGCCTCTTCCAGACGACGGAGCCTCCCCAACCCCACAGAAGGCTTCACATGTATCCTTACAGTTTACACTGACTGCTGACGATGATAATGAAGACGTTATCATTGATGAAGTCTATTTCACCACCAAGGATCCCAACCCCGTTGATGCTGCCATTGATCAGCTAGCCATACAGGCCGACAACAAAACGGTTGATGTAGATGCAGCAGGCTCCATTGGTGGATTCCTATATGTTTACGCATTCAGCGATGGTAGTTTGGCAGCACCACAAAGGGACCCCAATACGGTGATGTCACATACTTTTGTGAACCCAGGATCGTTCGGTGTATCCTTGTATGCGTTGGATGTATGCGGAAATATTAGAGACGTAGATTTTCGCACAGTATCCAGTCTCCTCCCGGTTGAGTGGAGTCATTTTTCTGCAAAAACTAAGGAGCAGGACGTGTATCTGCAGTGGGAGACACAAACAGAATCCAACAACGATTACTTTCAAATTGAGTGGAGCTCCAATGGCAAACATTTTTCCCCGCTCGGCACCGTAAAAGGTAAAGGCAACAGTCAATTAGAACAAGCTTATTCTTTTTTGCATGAGCAGCCGGGAAGCGGCTTACATTATTATCGTATTAAGCAAGTAGATTACGATGGAACTTGGAGCTACTCTTCTATTCAATCGGCATTCATAGCCATAAAGGAATCACTTACTTTTTTCCCAAATCCTGTGGATCAGGAGCTGCAAGTGCAAATGAATGGCAAAGAAGGAATACAAATTAACATCATCGATATTCACGGACGAAATCTATCTCAGCATTGGATTGGCGGACAAAGGCAGAGCCTAGCGGTGCACAGTCTGGCGCCAGGCATTTACTTTATTCAATATGCTAATTCAGCAGGTGAGTTGAAAAGCTGGAGAATGGTGAAGAGATAATGTTTAATGTGGAATTAATAGTTTGGGAGGGGCCAAGACTTCTTGTTGAGCAAGAAGTCTTGGTCATTTATAGCTTATCCCAGCTTGAAACTGGCTAGGTTATCTTTGAACAACTTTATGGAGATCGCTAGCAGTATAATCCCGAAAACCTTTCTCAGGATGTTAGCGCCGTCCTCTCCAAGCTTCTTGGAAATCCAATCGGAAAACCTAAGTACTAGAAAGACCAGCAAAATATTTAGTACTACGCCCAACTGAATATTGACTACATCGTATTTAGCTTTCAGGGCGATGATGGTAGTCATTGTACCTGCCCCGGCGATTAAAGGGAAGGCTATCGGAACGATCGTACCTTTCCCCGATCCCTGCTGGTGCTTAAATATTTCCACTCCAAGGATCATTTCTAAGCCGATAATGAAAATAATGATTGCACCTGCCACAGCAAAGGAAGCTACATCCACCCCAAAAAGATGCAATAGAACCTCTCCCCCGTACAAAAAAAGTGTCATGATCAACAAAGCTACTAAGGATGCTTTACCCGATTCAATTTTGATTCCCTTGCGCTTCAGGTCGATCACAATGGGTACATTCCCAATGATATCAATCACAGAAAACAAAATGAGAGAGACCGAAATCAACTCCTTAACATTCAACATTTCAAACACTTTTTATCTGTTTGGATACTCGTCATTTTTAGGTATCCAGAACAGTGATTAATCAATAAATAGTAAAAAATTCATCTGTTGTATAGCCTCCTCTAGTTCGGCTATACAATAGACAATCCAAGACTTATAAAACAGGGGAAATTTTGTGCTTTCAACGCCTCAATTCAATCTCCTCCTGGCACAAACAAGATGGGTTCAGGAATAGTTTCCTGCTTATAAAAAATATTGATGCAAATTAAATAATTTTATGATCGCCAAAATAACGATCACTACCAAAATTCGATGCGCCCACACATTTGCCTGCGGATACTTAGACGCATAATTAGCCATTAGGTAACCTCCTGCAGCTTGACCTACCGCCATCACTCCACCGATTTTCCAATCGATTAGACCATTCCATTGAAAAATTAGCAAAGCCAAGAGCGTATACACCCCTACAATCGCACTCTTCATAACGTTCGAGTCCATCAAGCTGAAATGCGCCCAAAGAACTGTAACAGCCAAGAAGATCACTCCCATCCCCATTTGAATGAAGCCTCCATAGAAGCCTATTCCCAGATAAGCGGGGATAACCACCCAAGGATTCACCTTTTTAGTCGTATCAGTTTCCCGCAACCACTTTTGAGGTTTGATGACGATGACGAATAACATTATGATCATCAAAAACCTAAATACGCTCTTGAACTGCTCATTACTGACTTGGGTACTCACAATCACACCGATCACCGCTCCAATTACGGTAGAGATCATATACAATCTCGAACGATCCATTTTCAGCTTCCCATTGCGATGGAATCCATAGGTTGTACCTAGTGTTTGGGTAAACACTCCTACCCTATTGGTGCCATTGGCTATATTAGCGGGAAGGCCAAGCATTTCGGTGAGGATGGTTAAGGTGATGGCGGAGCCATTACCGGCCATGGTATTGATCGCGCCAGCTATCGCAGCGCCGAGGATGGCAATTAAGTAGACGTATATCTCCATTATTCTTCAGGAATACTTTGGCATAATTCTACTAAAACACCATTGGCCGATTTTGGATGTAAAAAACACACCCATTTGTTATCAGCTCCTCGTTTCGGCTCCTCGTTCAGCAGACGAAAACCCTCTGCTGCTAGGCGTTTCATTTCAGCTCTTATATCGGCAACCTCAAAGGCAACATGGTGAATTCCCTCTCCTTTGCGTTCAATAAACTTGGCGATGGCGCTCTCTGGAGCCGTAGCTTGAAGTAGCTCTACTTTGGATTCCCCAGTTTGGAAAAAGGAGGTGTTGACATGCTCGCTGGCTACCTCTTCAATTTTGTAATGAGGTCGTCCTAACAGTTTGGCAAATAGCTCGTTGCTTGTTGCTAAATCTTTTACTGCAATGCCGATGTGTTCGATCTTAAACATAGGTGCTTCGATTTGCGGCAAAGGTAGCTAAAAGTCCATGGAAGAAGAGACCCGTCAGAAGAGAGATTCTCAGATTCGCCGTATAACTTGGCCACTGAGTTTCTCTCGAGGTCGCGATCTTATTTCTTGGTTTTAATCTCTGCTCCAGGAAGTACCTAGCGCTTTGAGATAGCACTCTCGGCCATTGCCCTTAGCTCCGAGTGATAGGCCGCTCCTTCTTTGCGCTCTAGCACCTGGCCTTTCGCATTCAAGAACAAGAGCGTAGGATAAGCTTGAATATTGAAAATCTGGGCGAGGTTGACGCCATTTCCCTTTTCGGCGTCCACTTTGTAATTGATAAAGTTTTCGTTGAAGAAGTTCCCCAAGTCTCTATCCATGAACACATCCTTCTCCATCAAACGACAAGGTAGGCACCAATCTGTGTAAAAGTCCACGAAAACTAATTTGCTCTCTTTCTTGGCCTGATCCAACAAAGGCATCAATTGTTCTGATTCAGCGAAGTCAAAGGCAAACTCCGGCTTTGGCTTAGGAACATTTGTAGTGGAATCCGAACTGGTGGATTGGGTCGTTTTGCAGCCTGTCAGAAAGAGACTGGAAACCAAAACTAGAGATAGGCAATACTTTAACATCGGCATGATTTGATTTAGTCTTTATGTTCAGAAGAAATCATTTTTTTAGTTCAAGCATATAAAGGTAACGCAAAAACACCCCCCATGCCATGATGACACTGATGATAAAACCGACTCTCCCATCCAGGAAACCTCGTTGGAGAAAAAAGTGCTTAATAAAGCGGAATAGAGGTTTACCCCACAAATGCACCAAGCCAATGGAATTCGTCTTTTCCAAATGATCTTTAGCTGACCACTCGCCATAGCGCCGCATTTTTTCCAAAAAGTGAGTGGCATTTTTGAAGGTATAGTGATCCATTTTTTGAGATAGACGGGCAATCTTCACTCCTTCTGTCATAATTTCTTCATGTACTTGCTTATCGTCATAGCGACAAACATCTCGCTTAATGAGCCGTATGACTGCATCCCCTTGCCAGCCACTATAGTTGATTTTTTGCCCCATGAAGTGATTTTGCCGATTTATCCAATATCCATCCATCTCGATCTGCTCCTGAGACAAAATCTGCTGGATCTCATTCCAAAGCGGCAGCGGAACTCGTTCATCTGCATCCAGGATTAGGACCCACTCATTCCGCGCTTGTGGGATGGCCCAGTTCTTCTGATCCGCAGGACCTTGATACGTTCTTTGTAAAACGGTAGCTCCTTTTTTTTCCGCTATTAGGCGAGTATCATCTTCACTAAATGAATCGATTACCAATATTTCATCCGCTCCGGCAACAGAGGCCATGACTGCCGCAATGTTGTCAGCCTCATTTAGTGTAGTGATGATAACGGAAAGTGGGCGCATATTTTTGACTTAAAAATAGGAACTTAGACTATATTTGCACTCTTATTTCAATTCTCTGAGCGCTTTTGTTCTTATCTACTACCTGTTCGGCTAACGCTGCAGGTGTGGAAAAATTATCAGAGTAGCCCAATTTCAAATTCCTATCGATGGCAGATCACAAGATTATCTTCTCTATGTCCGGGGTCAGCAAGACTTTCCCCCCCAATAAGCAGGTGTTGAAAAATATCTGGCTTTCCTTTTTCTATGGCGCAAAAATTGGTGTCCTAGGTCTTAATGGATCCGGTAAATCTTCCCTATTGAAAATCATCGCTGGACTGGATAAAAACTATGAAGGTAAGATCGAGTTCGACGGCAGTTTTAAGATTGGGTATCTGGAGCAAGAACCTCAGCTGGATGAGTCGAAGACCGTTCGGCAAGTGGTGGAAGAAGGGGTGCAAGAGATCGTGGACTTAATGGCCGAATACGAAGCCATCAACCTCAAGTTGGCGGAGCCAATGGGTGACGATGAGATGATGAAGGTTATTGAGAAGCAAGGGGAATTAATGGACAAGTTGGATCATCATAATGCTTGGGAATTGGACAATCGCCTTGAAACGGCCATGGATGCTTTGCGTTGTCCAGAAGGAGATGCCTCCATCAAAGTGCTTTCTGGTGGTGAACGAAGAAGAGTTGCCTTGTGTCGCCTGCTACTAAGTAATCCAGATATTCTACTTCTGGACGAACCTACTAACCACTTGGATGCTGAATCTGTCCATTGGTTGGAGCAATATCTACAGAATTTCCCTGGCACCGTTATTGCCGTGACGCACGACCGTTACTTCCTTGACAATGTAGCGGGCTGGATTCTGGAATTGGATAGAGGGGAAGGTATTCCTTGGGAAGGGAATTACTCTTCTTGGCTAGAGCAAAAAGCCAAGCGAATGGAGCAAGAAGAGAAAACGGCATCGAAGCGTAGAAAAACGCTCGAAAGGGAATTGGACTGGATTAGAATGGCTCCAAAGGCGCGTCAAACTAAGGGTAAAGCTCGTTTGAATGCCTACGATAAACTGGCCAACGAGGAAGTAAAAGCGAAAGAAGCTAAACTGGAGCTTTATATTCCTCCCGGGCCCCGCTTGGGAGATGTGGTTATCGATGCGAAGGGCTTGACCAAAGCTTATGATGGTCGCATTCTATTTGAAAATCTCGATGTTTCTATTCCTAAGAATGCCATTGTTGGTATCATTGGACCGAATGGTGTAGGGAAAAGTACTTTCTTCCGCATCCTTATGGGCAAAGAGCAGCCCGATGCCGGAGCGGTGGAAATTGGCAATACTGTACAAGTCGCTTATGTGGACCAGAGTCATGAAGCGCTATTGCCTGAAAAGACGGTCTACGAAGTAATTTCTCAAGGGAATGACTTAATTACCGTTGGAAACGCCAGCGTCAACGCTCGAGCGTACATTAGCAAATTCAATTTTGGAGGAACAGACCAGCAGAAGAAAATCGGGGTTCTTTCTGGTGGAGAGCGGAACCGCGTTCACTTGGCCATGACCCTGAAGGAAGGTGGTAATGTGCTGCTCCTGGATGAGCCGACCAACGATATTGATGTGAATACCTTACGTGCACTAGAGGATGCGTTGGATAGCTTTGCCGGTTGCGTCCTACTCATCTCTCACGATCGTTGGTTCATTGACCGCCTGGCTACCCATATCCTAGCATTCGAGGGTAATTCGGAAGTGGTTTTCTTTGAAGGGAACTATTCTGATTATGAAAAAGCGAAGAAGGAGCGATTGGGGGATGTGCAGCCTCGTCGGGCGCGGTTTAAGAATGTGATTAATCGGTAATCACGCCGGGCTTTTGTCGATTGTGGGTTTGGGATTATGTTTTTTGATTGTCACGCCGGGCTGGTGTTATATTGTGGGTGGAAAACACCCGACAATGGGCGGGGGGTGCGCGTCGGGAAGGGTGTGATTGAATGAAGTATCTATTATTTGGGGCTAAGTATCGAATTGTCCCTGTGTTCGCCAGTATGGTTTTCTAGTTTAGATGACAAGGAAACGATACTGGCGAATCCATTTATCCGAAATTCGAATCACCCGACCATTATTACCTGCCAGTGGTCGTTTCCTTTTTCTTACGTTCTTCTCATCATCGGCATGACCCATCCGTAATTTGCAATCCAACCTCCGATCAGGACGCCAAATATTAGAGACATACTCGCCAGCAATTCAAACCAAAGCGGGTTGAGCAAAATATCATTGGTCATCAAATAAGTGCTTTCGACAATGAGGATTAAGCACATGATCTGCTGAGGCCATAGCTGTTTGTGCCTTTTGATCTGCCCTGCTACCCAGCCACCACCAACTGCAGCTAAGACGCTACCTATTCCGGCAAAGAAAATACTGTAAAAGGGTGTTGTTCCAAGTTCAGGCCTACCAAAAGTTAGGTCTTGCGCTACTACCAATAGCAACACCATGACTAGATAGCCAGCAATTACGCTCAGGGCATAACGCAAAAAAATGGTGAGATTTTTCATTATTACTTTTTTCTAAAAAATAGACAACGACCAGGCAATCAGTGCTTCGAATTAGATATTCGAGCTTGAAATTTAGATCGTTCTTCCCCTTCTTTCCGCCAACGGTCCAGTAAACGCTTCCAGCTATCTAAAAAGCCAAAATCAGTGATCTCGGTTGTCTATCTTTAATAACATGCAACCATTCGTAAAAAACTTTTGGGAAAACCATAGGTATATCCAAACTGTCTTTTGGCTAGTTTTTCCACTCCTGGTGTCCATTCCTCTATTTCAAAAGTACCCGATTGATGTTGCCTTATGGATTACCTTTTCAACTGCCACCTATCTCTATTGGCTCGTTTTTGGTCACTATTATTTTGGACTACCTTTTCTGATCGGACCCACAAAAAAGAGGGGTGTCTACTTCTTTCGCCTACTCTTAGTTATTACTATTGGCGTTGCCATTCACAGTGCCTCCAGCATCATATTGTATGATGAGCTAGGAGAAAAAGAGTACAGTATTCTGGCGAGACCCTGGTCTTTTGTCATCTGGACCTCGATCGAATGTCTGCTGATTATTTTGATCAGCAGTATGATGCAATTTTCCTTTGATTACTTTAAGCTACAGGCTCAGCAGCAAAAAATGGCCAATCAGCAACTGGAGGCTGAACTAAAATACCTTAAACTTCAAATTAATCCTCATTTCCTTTTCAATACCCTAAACAATCTGCTACTACTCACGAATAAGCGATCCCCACAGGCTTCGGTTGTCGTTGAAAAATTGGCTTACATGATGCGTTATCTATTAGAGAAAGACCGCAAAAAGCAGGTACCATTACACACCGAAATTGATTTCATCAATGCTTACATCGACCTAGAACGTATTAGGGTAAAGAATACTGATATCAGTTTCGACTTGGAAGGTGATCTGAACGGGCATAGCCTTCCGCCCGCCCTGTTGATTACTTTGGTGGAAAATGCATTCAAACACGGGATCAAAAAATCAGCCGCTACTAACTTTGTACATCTCGAACTAAAAGCAAGTGCAGAGGAGATCACTTTTGAAGTTACGAATCCCTTGCATAGCAACAGCCTCAATAGAAGCGAAGAGACAGGAATTGGTCTGCAAAATCTACGCAAACGGCTACAATTGCTATTTCCTGATCGACACCGTCTACAAGTAGGACCGATGGAGAAAGAAACCTTTGGAGCTCATTTAACTATCCAAGTATGAAAAACATCCGATGCGCTATCATTGATGATGAACCCTTCGCTATCGAATTGCTGGAGGACTACATTGAACGAGTTCCTCATTTGGAACTCATTGCCTCCTATGATAATCCTCTGCTGGGGCTTCAGGCACTACAGACGGATCCTGTTGATCTCCTATTTCTTGACATTGAAATGCCCGACCTAAAGGGTATGGAGTTAATTACCTCACTACCCTCCAAACAAACACAGGTTATCTTCACGACAGCTTTTTCAGAATATGCTGTTCAGAGCTATGATAAAAATGCATTGGATTACCTACTCAAACCGATAGCCTTTGAACGATTCCTACTCGCTGTAAATAAGTTTGAGACTAAAGACCCGAAAATACAGTTTGTGGAAAAAGAGGAAAGCATTTATATCAAAACCAATGGTGGGTTCAAAAAATTAAGCTATCAAGAGATCGGATTTATCAAGGCCATTAAGGACTATGTGATGTTTTATACTCAGGATCATCACTTCATCGTATACCACAGCTTGAAAAAACTTGAGCAAGCGCTACCCAAGTCCTTTCAGCGGATTCATCATTCCTATATCATTAACCTGACAAACCTAAGCGAAATCAAATATCATCATTGCCATATCTGGGGGGAGAAGATTCCCATTAGCAAGAAGTATCGGGGGGAGGTATATGAGGAGGTTGGGAAGCGGTTGTTATGATTGGGGTGGAGGGGATTGTCACGCCGGGTGCTTTTTTGGATGTCACGCCGGGCTCGTGTTGGATTGTGGGTGAGCGACGTAAAAGTCTCACCAGGCTCATGCTGGATTGTGGGTGGAAAACACCCGACAATGGCGGGGGGAGCGCGCCGGGCTTTTTGGGGGGACAGATTATTGCCAGAGCTTGCCTTCCAAGGCGGCATCAACTAGGTATTCGAACTGTACCAGCAGTTTCTCATAACTTCCGACAGTCATCGTAGTATCTGAATAGCCATTAAAGCTCTGCTGCTGTAGAATCGCCATTTCATTATCCTCATTAATGGCATTCCAAAAGATATTCGCGTTCAAATCCCAATATTTTTTCTCCTTTTCGGTGGTTGGTTCGGAGGGGACCAACATGAAGGACTTAGACTGCGTTGTTTTTTCATCAATAGGAAATGAGCAAACGACCATTAGATGGTCCGGCTCAATCAGAATGATCGTACTAGGAAAGATGTGAAGTAAAATATTAGCTCCTTTTCTGAGTTCCCATTCAACAGGAGGAGCATCTTCCATCTTTTTCAAAGCACGCTTCGGGAAAATAATACTGCTATGCAGCCTATTCTCCACATTCAAACTCATGTTATCTAAAAAGTAGGGACCAATCGTCTTAGCATGGGCAATTTTAAAATGGTAGCCCTCCAAGCCGCCATCTACTAGTAACTTCCAATTACAAGCCAAGTTTCCTGTTGTATAGTGATAAGGATGCATGTCCCCAAATTCAAAGCCTTCGGTAATGGCATATACTTCTTGAAGCCATTCATCAATATCAAATTTGCCTTTGGACTTGGGATCTGGTACAACGAAGATCATCCCTAGGCGCACCCAGCTATCCAACTCGATCAAACTGTGCGTATCCGCATTTACTCCATCAAAACCCTGGGGATGAAAAACTCCCTTTAGGCAACCAGCCGTATCATAAGACCAGGCATGGTAGGGACAGACTATATTTCGCTTTACATGTCCTTCTTCCTCTTCTAACAAGCGCACGCCACGATGTCGGCACATATTCAGGAAAGCCCGAATCTCACCATCTTTACCTTTGATCACCATGATGGGAATACCCGTCAAGTCATGCAAGAAATAGTCGCCGGCATTCTTCAGCTGTGCGGCTGCACCCAAGACAATCGGGTACTTCTTGAAAACGACCTCTTTTTCCTTGGCCAAACGTTCTTTCGAAGTATATCTTTCGGCGTCGATTTGGTAAGTGATCCCGTCCGCATCTTCTTTGTTCTTTTGTTTTTCAATCGCTGAAAAGACAGATTTAATGGTTTCTATTTGCTGCTCTTTCTTCATGGCTTCCGATGAAATGATTGAGAAATAAAATGCTTGGTCTCATACATTATTGGTAGCCGTAAAGCTAAATGCAAACTCGCTTTCTTCCCTTGACAAATATCAAGAAGTGCTTTGTTCTGTTGGATTCAGACTTGAACAGGGAGAATTATCCCTTGGCGAGGATAGAGAATAGAGAACGAATAATAGGCTGTGGAAGGCTGGTGCAAAGACTTATTAAATGCAAACAGAATATTCTATTCTCGTTTGATTACAATATCTAGCCTTGGCACCAGCTTCAGGTTTCTATACTGCCAAAACTTCCTTAGCGGAAGGGCTTATTCGCTCCAAAGTTTCCGGAAGAATATATCGTTTCTGGTCAATTTGTTGTGGCTGATCCCCTCTACAGAAGTAGCTATGGATCGCTCGTCTAGGAGAAGTCGTTGTATTAGTGGTGCCTCCGTGCCAGGTATGAGAATTAAAAATGAAAACAGATCCTGCCGGGGCTTCGATGACGATCTCATCAGGGTGAGGCTGCATAGGGTCTCCCATAGCATCCTGCGGCAATTGAGAGCGCAAGTGGGTACCAGGTACCAGGCGGGTAGCTCCATTGGCCTTACTGAAATCATCCAGTAGCCAAATGGAATTGCACACCTTGTAATCGCCAGGCTGTACTACCTCGTGCCAATCTGCGTGCATCCGTTGCAGTCCCATTCCGGGTTTTGCAGCTCGATAATTGAGTGAAGATAATTTTAGCTGTTGTCCTAAAACATGAGCGACCCCAGCTAGCACTCGAGGATGGGTGTAAAAGAGGTCAAAAACCGGTCCTTTGTTGACTAGGTCTGCCAAACGATCGGATCCAGCCTCTTTGGGGAAGCGAATGTTTTTTGACTCCATCAATTCAGAACCCGCCTCTTCCCCTTCCACATGCAGCAATTCATCGATTCTGCCTCGAATTTCTTCGATTTGCGAAGGAGAAACCAATGGTCCTAGATTGAGGTATCCATTTTGATCCAGGAATTGTTTTTCGTCAGGGGATAGGGTGTCTTCCCTGACACCTAGTTGGTACAGTAAATTTTGCATTGGCTACTTGTTTAAAAATTGTTGGTCAACAGCAAGTCAGATTGCTGTCTTATTTCGTCTATTCAAAAATAGCACAATTGAGTAGCAAATGCCAGTCCATACCTTACAGAAAAGCATTTTGTACACTAATGATTTCAGCCATAATACTCATAGCAATTTCCTTGGGTTTTTTAGCCTTAATGGATAAGCCGATTGGCGCCTTGATACGAGCAATTGCTTCTTCATCAAAACCAGCTTCTTCCAAGCGTTTGACTCGCTTGGCATGCGTCTTGCGACTGCCTAAAGCTCCAATATAAGCTACCTCTGACGGCAAGAGAAGATGCAAAGCATTATCGTCAATCTTGGGATCGTGCGAAAGAACTACTGCATAGGTGTAGGCATCCAGGGTGAAGTTTGGTAACACTTCAGCTGGATAGGCCGAAAGGATCTGGTCTGGAGGATGTGGAAACTGTGTTTTTTCGGAAAACACACCACGTGGATCAATCACGATGGTCTCAAAATCGTAAATAGATGCTAAGCGAACCAGGTCGGCGGTTATGTGAGCGGCTCCTATAATTAGCATTTGTGGTTTTCGTGGAAAGACCTGAGCAAAGTACTTCACCTCCCCTTCTTCTACAATCTGATGTTTCCGTTCTCGATAGGCACGCAAAGCCTCCTCTTTTAGTACTCCACTAATTTCTTGCCCTGCCACTGAACCATCTGGCAGCACTACAGCATGAAACCCTTCTCCATCAACAAGGCGACTTAATAAAATGCAAGGCTCGTTTTGCTCCAGGCAGCTTGATAACTGTTGCCAGGCAGCTTGCTCCTCATTTCTAGGATCAAAAGCCAAGAATCGTTCAGCAAACACCTGCATTTTCCCACCGCAACTCAATCCCACTGCCCAGGCATCTTCATCTGTAACGCCATAAGCCAAGCGCTGACTCTTTCCTTCCTTAATCAAATCCACCGAGGTCTTGATCACGGCCCCTTCTACACAACCTCCGCTTACCGACCCAGCCATTTCCATATCAGCGGAGACCAACATGGTAGAGCCAACGGGCCGGGGTGAGGAGCCCCAAGTTTGAATCACCGTAGCGGTGGCAAAAGGTTTACTATTATTTGTCCAATCAGCTACAGTTGCCAACAATTCTTTCATTATTCCGTTATTTTAGGAAATATTTTCTAATTTTAGCAAAGTTATTAATTCCAAGCATGACTACAAAAGTACAATCCTGTCATTGCAAAAAGCAAAAAGAGGCAAAGGTTATACCTCCTAAAACCACTACTTCCAGTATTGGTTCAGCCTTAATGGGAATCGCCATAGCCCTATTGCCTAAATGTCACTTTTGTATACTTGCTTACTCCAGTGCCATCACCTTGTGCAGTGGCACTAAGATTTACAATCATACTCCTGCTTGGACGTCTTATATCTCCATTAGTCTAGCCTTATTAACGCTTGCTCTAATTCTAATTAACTACAAAGGCCTACGTACGCTATTTGCTGCAAGCTTAGTAATTACCGGATGCCTTCTGATCAGTTACAGTGAACTAAAGACCGGTGAAATAGCTTTCTATTATGGAGGGACTTTATCTCTCTTGTTTGGCGTGTGGGTAAATGGTAGCTTCTATCACTTTTTCCGTAAATTTACCGAGAAAGGAACCAAAATCACACACAGCAGTATCTGACAGATTTTAACAAAGCGGGATCAATGCAAACCATAAAATGTACTGGCGCCTTACGACGGTTTTTTCCTAACCTAAAAGATGAAGCGGTTAGAGGAAGTACTGTCGCAGAAGCCATTCAGCAGTTCGAAAGTCACTATCCAGGCATCTCTGATTATCTCCTAGATGAACAAGGAGCTTTGCGTAAACATGTTAACATCTTCGTTGGAGGAGAACTCATCCAGGATCGGGTCCACCTTCAGGATCCACTACAAGATAGTAGCGAAATCCTTATTTTTCAAGCCCTTTCTGGCGGATAGCCTTTTTGATCATTCCCAATAAATTTATCGCATGCCTTCAACTCAATTGCTACTTGTCGGTACAAGTAAGGGACTTATCGTTTTTGAAAAAAGAGAAGCTGCTTGGACCATTAAGGATGTTCACTTCGTTGGCATGCCCGTCGCTTTGATCTATGAAGACGAGCGAACACAAACCTGGTGGGCGGGCATCGCGCATCGGCATTGGGGGCAAAAGCTGCACTACAGCAATGATCAAGGTAAGACCTGGCAAGCCGTTCCTACGCCCAAATACCCCAAAGATACTTTCGTATACCCCAACCGGCCCGCCACGCTCAAGAAGATATGGGTCATGCAACATGCAGGTCCGGACAAGCCAGGAGGTCTATGGCTGGGTACCGAACCCGGAGGTCTATTTTATAGCGATAATAACGGGCAAAGCTTTGAGTTAGTCGAAGCGCTATGGAATCACCCCAGTAGACAAGATCAGAATCAGTGGTTTGGAGCGGGGAGAGATTTCCCCTTTATCCATAGCATCGTAATTGATCCAAGGGACAGTGATCATGTCTACATCGCTGTTAGCTGTGCTGGAGTATTTGAAACCAAGGATGCTGGCACTTCGTGGGAACCAAGGAATAAAGGCCTAATCGCTGCCTACTTACCCAATCCAGCGGCCGAAGTTGGGCATGATCCTCATCGCATGTTGCTTTGCCCTGCTGAACCAGACGTCATCTGGCAGCAAAACCACTGTGGCATTTTCCGCTCTACAGATGCGGGCTTGTCCTGGGATAATGTCACTGATTCAAATGGCTTGGCGGACTATGGCTTTGCGTTGGCTGTAGATCATGAGAATCCAGCGCGCGCCTGGGTGATTCCGGCCATAAGTGACGAGGTCAGAGTAGCACAAGACTTAGCGCTCTGTGTCTGTGTAACCGAAGATGGTGGCAAGAACTGGCAGGCACTACGAGAAGGACTCCCTCAAAACCATAGCTTCGATATTGTTTTTCGCCATTCTTTTTGCAATGCAGGAGATACATTGGCTTTTGGTTCCACCACCGGCAATCTTTTCTTGTCTGAAAACAATGGTCAAAACTGGCAATGCCTTTCGCACAACTTACCAAGAATTGACAGCCTCATCTTCACGCA
This sequence comes from uncultured Lewinella sp., assembly GCA_913057785.1. Lineage (GTDB taxonomy): Bacteria > Bacteroidota > Bacteroidia > Chitinophagales > Saprospiraceae > DT-111. The sequence continues at coordinate 14,524 of CAJXPD010000146.1, forward strand.
TTCCTAGCTGAAGTCATTTGGTCTTATTCTATCTTCCGTGTAATTATCCACTCCTAACTGCGCAAGCTTTGTCACCACAAAGCCTATTTACTTCTACCTCCGTGTAAAGTCCTGTAAGTGTTCACCGCAACCAAATATTTCTTCTTTAGTGTAAGCCATTAGGCAATTCTATGCTGCAAAAAAGGGTTTATTCCATTTTTATTCATTTTTTAGTAAATTTTTACTAAAATTACATCATTATCTTTTATTCTTTCACAGAAAGCCCACTCATCCAAGCATTATTGGGCTTTTCAAATCCTTCAATAAATGATACCTGCACCCTTTGAGTATGATGCACCAGCCACGCTGGATGAAGCTATTGCTCTTCTCGAGAAGCATGGTGATGAAGCCAAAATACTAGCGGGGGGTCACAGTCTCATTCCAATGATGAAGCTACGATTTGCTTCACCGGAGCATTTGATTGACATCAATAATATCCCGGGGCTTTCGTACATCAAGGAAGAAGATGGCTATCTGAAGATAGGCGCCATGACCCGCGAATCAGAGCTAGAAGAAAGCGAAATCATCCGTAGCAAATATCCCATCTTCACGGATGCATCTAAGTTGATTGCAGATCCTCAGGTTCGAAACATGGGTACGATCGGTGGAAACATTGCCCACGGTGATGCAGCCAATGACCATCCTGCTGTAATGCTTGCCCTAGGAGCCGAAGTAGTAGCCACCGGTCCAGGTGGACAGCGAGTAATCCCCATAGACGAATTCTTCTTTGGTTTTTACATGACTGCGCTTCAACCCAACGAAATTTTAACTGAAATCAGAATACCAAGCATCGGTGCGGGTACAGGTAATGCATATCACAAGCTAGAACGTAAGGTGGGTGATTACGCTACAGCCGGAGTCGCAGCACAAATTGCGGTAGATGCTAATGGTGTTTGCACTTATGCAGGAATTGGCCTTACCAATGTCAATGCCACTCCACTTAGAGCTGCTAGATCAGAAGAGGCGCTCGTAGGCAAGAAACTCTCCGAAGAAACGATTGCTGCTGCTGCACAAGCTGCTTCTGAGGATTGTAATCCTTCCACCGACTTACGAGGAAGTGAAGAATACAAACGCTCAATGGTTCGTGTACTTGTTAAGCGAATGATCAATAAGGCAAGCGACCGTATCTAGATAATCCAGATTAATACTCAATTTGATTATGAAAAAAGAAATAACTGTAACCATAAATGGAGAAGCGCATACGGTAGAAGTAGAGCCTCGCCTACTATTGGTTCACCTTATAAGAGAGCAGCTTAGCATGACCGGAACGCATATCGGTTGTGATACATCAAGCTGTGGAGCATGTACTATTTTAGTTGACGGTAAATCTATCAAGTCCTGTACGATGTTGGCGATTCAGGCTGACGGAAAGTCTATTATCACAGTAGAAGGACTAGCTACCGTTGAAGGGCTACATCCTTTACAAGAAGGATTTAAGGAAAATCATGGTCTTCACTGTGGTTTCTGTACGCCGGGAATGATGCTCAGGGCTGTAGAGTTGCTAGAAAAAAACCCAAATCCTACTGAAGAAGAGATCCGTTGGGGAATTTCTGGAAACCTTTGCCGTTGCACCGGCTACAACAACATCGTAAAAGCCATTCAATATGCAGGCGCCAAGATTAGAGGAGAAGAACTTCCTTCCACAGAGCCTGAATTCGTTTAGTTCAACCTGACAATTATCACATCATGATAAAATGTAAAACATCAAAGGCCATCGGAGGAATGGGTCACTCCATTAAGAGAAAGGAGGACGCCCGTTTTATCCAAGGCAAGGGCAATTATGTAGATGACATCAAATTGCCGGGCATGCTGCATATGGATATTGTTCGTAGTCCTTATGCCTATGCTAAAATCAAAAGCATCAATGCCGAGGAAGCACTTAAGATTCCAGGTGTTATCGCCGTTGTAACGGGAAAAGATTTAGAGAAATACAATTTGCATTGGATGCCGACGCTAATGTCGGATACGCAAATGGTCTTACCTACCGATACCGTTATGTATCAAGCACAGGAGGTAGCCGCAGTTATTGCTACCGACCGCTATGCTGCACGAGATGGTAAAGAAGCGGTGATGGTAGATTATGAGCCAATGAAGCCCGTAATCGATCCATTCAAAGCATTAGATGAAGATGCCCCTGTATTACGTACCGATAAGGAAGGGAAAACAGATAACCACATCTGGAATTGGAGTGTAGGGGATAAGGAAGCGACAGATAAGTTATTCGACTCAGCAGATGTAACGGTTAAGGAACAAATGCACATTCCTAGAATCCACGTTGCTTCGATCGAAACTTGTGGTTGTGTGGCTGACTACAATAAGGTAGAGAACCACCTGACCATGTATATGACGACCCAAGCACCTCACGCGATTCGTACCGTAATCGCACTGGTAGCCGGGCATGTTGGTTTAACCGAAGAAAAAGTACGGGTTATTTCTCCAGATATTGGAGGAGGATTTGGTGGTAAAGTACCTGTTTATCCAGGTTATGTAATCGCTATTGCCGTTTCGTTCCTCGTTGGAAAACCAGTCAAATGGGTAGAGGACAGAAGTGAAAACCTACAAGCAGATTCCTTCGCACGGGATTACCACATCACCGCAGAAATGGCAGCTACCAAAGAAGGTAAAATCCAAGGTATCCGTTTCAAGCTTTTGGCGGATCATGGATATACTGATGCAGCAGCCAACCCTTCTAAGTTCCCAACGGGCTTGTTCTCGATCTGTACAGGATCTTATGACTATGGGACAGCTTATCTCGAAGCAGATGCTGTTTATACCAACAAACCTCCAGGAGGGGTAGCTTATCGTTGTTCATTCCGGGTAACCGCCGTACATGCCATTGAAAGGATCACCGACCGACTAGCTTTAGAAATCGGGAAAGACCCTGCTCAATTGCGATTTGAGAATTTCATCAAGAAAGAAGACTTCCCTTGGAAATCTCCAACGGGATGGGAATACGATAGTGGTGACTACCATGCTGGATTACAGAAGGCAATGGATGCTATCGACTATGAGGGGCTTCGTAAAGAGCAAGCTGAAAAACGCGCTCGTGGAGAAATGATGGGTATCGGTATTTCGACCTTCACTGAGATTGTAGGTGCAGGGCCATCTAAAGACTTTGACATCTTGGGTATTAAGATGTTCGACAGTGCCGAGATTCGTGTACACCCCACAGGTAAAGCGATTGCTCGATTTGGTACTAAGTCACAAGGGCAAGGTCACGAGACCACCTATGCTCAGATCATTGCGGAAGAACTGGGTATTCCGGCCGAGCATATCCAAATTGAAGAAGGAGATACAGATACCGCTCCTTACGGACTAGGTACTTATGCTAGTAGAAGTACGCCGACGGCAGGTGCAGCAGCAGCGGTAGCCGCGCGTAAGCTAAGAGATAAAGCGCGTAAAATTGCGGCTTATCTACTGGAGGTGAGTGAAGAAGATTTAGAGTGGGAACCTGGTAAGTTCTTTGTGAAAGGAGCTCCAGAAAAAGCGAAGACCATTCAGGAAATCGTATTCGCTGCTTATACCAACCATCCACAAGGTATGGAAGCTGGTTTTGAAGCTACCCACTACTATGATCCGCCAAACTTGACTTTCCCTTCAGGTGCTTACATCTGTGTGGTAGACATTGATAAAGAAACCTGTGAAATCAAGGTTCGTCGTTTCGTGGCGATCGATGATTGCGGTAATATCATCAATCCAATGATCGTGCAAGGTCAAGTACATGGTGGGCTTACACAAGGTATCGCACCAGCGATGTATGAGGAGCTCATCTACGATGAAGACGGTAATATCCTTAACGGAACTTTGATGGATTACCTAGTACCGACTGCAGTAGAATCACCGAATTGGGAAACGGGTCATACGATCACTCCGTCTCCTCACCATCCTATTGGTGCGAAAGGCGTAGGTGAATCCCCAACCGTAGGTGCTCCACCAGCTATCGCTAACGCGATTGTTGATGCCTTGAGCCCTCATGGTATCACGCACATGGATATTCCGATCACACCTTACAAAGTTTGGAAGGTGTTGAAAGAGAAAGGAGTTGTAGAATAAATATCAATTCATATAGAGGGAGAGTCTTAGGCTCTCTCTCTTTAGCTAAAGAAATATGAGAACGACAATAAAAAAAGACTTCTCCGTAGAAGAACCGATTGAAAAGGTATGGGATTATCTAGCCAATCCTACCAAGATTGTCAGCTGTGTTCCTGGTGCTTCCATCACAGAAGAAATTGACGATCGCAATTTCAAAGGAGAAGTCACCATGAAATTTGGGCCAGTTAAGGCTAAATATAGTGGAGAAATCGCCATCCAAGAATTAGATATGGACGCCAAGAAAATGGTCATGAAAGGCCGTGGATTGGATTCCAAAGGAAAAGGTAGTGCCGACATGATCATGAACGGCAACCTTACCCCTACTGAGAAGGGAACAGATGTTCAATTCTCTATGGAAGTATCCATCATTGGGATGCTTGCCCAATTTGGATCACGTTTGATCAACGATGTATCAGATCAATTGCTCAACCAGTTTGTTACCAATTTTAAGGCGAAACTGGCTGGCGCAGAAGAAGTTGATAATAGCATCAATGCCGGTGCTATGGTAGGTACGATTGTAAAGAACAAAATTGGCGGTTTGTTTGGTGGTAAGAAAGAAAAGGGACAGGAAGAACAGAAGCCAAAGGAAGAAGCTAGCAAATGACAGATACGAGTTCAATTCAAAAAGAATTTGATCAGTTAGGTTATGTATTGGATGAGGAATTGGCCACGGTCCTATTCCTCACCTTACATTTACAAAAGCCATTGTTACTGGAAGGGCCTCCAGGAGTAGGTAAAACCGAAGTGGCTAATGTCCTTGCCCAGGCATTGGATACCGAACTGATCCGTCTGCAATGCTATGAAGGCTTGGACGTCAATGCGGCTGTCTACGAGTGGAATTACCAGAAGCAACTCTTGTCCATAAAGCTTCAAGAAGGGTCGCAGAAATCTGAAGCAGAGAAGGAATCTCACATTTTCGGAGAGGACTTTTTGCTACAGCGACCTTTGCTTCGAGCCATTACGGCTACGAAAAAGGCGCCGGTCTTGCTCATTGACGAAATAGATCGAGCTGATGAAGAGTTTGAAGCTTTTCTACTAGAATTACTATCCGCTTTCCAAATTAGTATACCGGAAATGGGGACGATTAAGGCCACCCACAAACCCTTAGTCATCCTCACTTCCAATCGCACACGAGAACTAAGCGACGCCTTAAAGCGGCGCTGCCTGTATCATTGGGTCGCCTATCCGGATCTTCCTCGTGAATTACGGATTGTTCAAAAACATCTACCTCAATTGGATAAGCAATTATCCGAAAACTTGGTTCGAATCGTCCAGGTATTGCGAGAACGAAAGTTGAACAAAGTACCAGGGATTGCCGAGACCCTGGATTGGGTCAACGCATTGGTGGCTTTACAAGCTACCAACCCCACAGCCGATGATTTGGCACGCAGTTTAGGATGCCTATTAAAATCAGCTGACGATATCGAGATGGTTAAAGCGAGTGGACTGGAAGAACTACTGGTCGTATCCGAATAAGACAAGCATGGCAGATTACCCACATTTCACCCAATTCGAAAGCCTCCAAGAAGCCGTGACGGCCTTCTGTCAGTTGGCCAGAGAAAACGGGCTCAATGTAGGGCTACAGGAAAACATGGATGCACTTCGGATGGCCCGCTTGGAGCCGTTGAATGATCGCATCGCATTTGGATATGCCTTAAAAGCTATCTGTTGTTGTAGCGAAGAGGAACGGGCTCAATTCGACACCTTGTACGAATGGTTTTGGGGTTGGGAAAAGGGGGCTTTAAAAGCCAAAACTGTTTTCAAGAACCAATCCAATATTCAGAAGAAAACACCGGCCTCATTGGTTATGATGGGGGTGGGCCAAAAGCAAGGAGGACAAGAGGAAGAAGCCAGAAATGTATCAGGTGCCAATAGAGTAGAACGACTTCGAAAGACTGACTTTTCGAAGATAGAAGAAATGGATAGTGAATTGTTAGAAGAAATCGCCTTGAAGCTTTGGAAACAAATGAGTTTGCGCCTGAAACGCAAGATGAAAGCCTCTACTACCAAAGGGCCGCTTAATCTTCGGCAAATCATCCGATCCAGTATTAGTACTGGAGGAGATCCGATCCGACTGTTCAGAAAAAATAAGAAGCCACGCAAGCAAAGGCTCATCGTTCTTTTAGATGTAAGTGGCTCTATGGACAAGTATAGCTTTTTCCTACTCCGATTTATCTGCGCCTTGCGCGTGCACTTCGAAAAGGTAGAGGCATTTTTGTTCAGCACCAACTTGATCCGGATCACAGAATATCTATCGGCCAGCAATCTTGCCACTACACTAACCGTCTTGTCAGCCAAAGCAGACAATTGGTCAAGTGGCACCAAGATTGGAGCCTGTTTTCGTGATTTTAATGAAGAGCACGCAAAGCGCATGCTCAATGGACAATCCACGGTCATCATTTTAAGTGATGGCTTAGATACTGGGGAACCGGATGTGTTATTTGAAGAAGTCCAAAAAATCCGGCGCAGGACCAAACGCCTCATCTGGTTGAATCCGCTCAAAGGGATGCGCGGTTATGAACCCACCCAGAGAGGTATGAAGGCGGCCTTGCCAGCAGTTGACATTTTTAAATCTGCCCACAATCTGGACAGCATTTTAGAATTGGAAAAATTCCTATTGGATGTTTAATGAATTTCTGACAGCCACGGAGTCACTCTATAAAGAAAAAGAGCCCTTTGCCTGGGCTTTTATCGTCAACCGAACCATCCCGTCCTCGGGAAAACCGGGAGATAAGGCAATTATCAAGCGAGATGGAACCCTGATCGGATGGATTGGAGGAGGATGTACCCGAGGTATCGTACTCAAAGAAGCCCAAGCCGCCATTAATGATGGGAAACCACGCTTGGTTAAAATTGCTCCGGATCAACTAGAAGAGCAGAAAGCCGGTGTTCAAACTTATGCAATGACCTGTCAAAGCGGAGGAGCTGTGGAAGTATATATAGAACCTGTTTTGCCCCGTCCCCATCTAGTCATCATGGGGAAGTCGCATGTAGCGATGGCCTTGGCTAAATTGGGGAAAGCCATGGATTATCAAGTTTCTGTAGTGGCCAGCCATGCAGACAAGGTAAGTTTTCCTACCGCAGATCAGATTGTGGATAGCCAAGAGTTACAAGCTGAGCACATTCAGCCCAACTCCTGTATCATCGTTTCTACGCAAGGAGAAGGAGATGAAGTGGCGCTGGAACAGGCTATCAAGGCAAAACCCATTTATCTGGCCTTTGTGGCCAGCATGCGCAAAGCCAATGCCATATTTACAGGCTTGCGACAAAGAGGAATTACCTTTGATGAATTAAAGGGCATCAAGACTCCTGCTGGGCTGGATATAAAAGCCAAATTACCAGAGGAAGTCGCCGTCAGTATTTTGGCTGAAATCATACAATTAATCCGTGGAGAGGAGATCCAGATTAAGTCAGATGGGACCGAACGACCCGCTCAAACGGCACAATTAAACGAGGATCTTTTCATCAATCCAGTATGCGGAATCCCTGTGCAAAAAAGTACAGCTAAGCATATCTTGGAATACCAGGGAAAAAAGGTTTATTTTTGTTGTGATGGCTGCAAAGTCAGCTTTGAAAAAGAACCCGAAAAATACGCGATGAAGTTGGAATAGACCCATGAAAAATACCAAGCAGAAGATATTAGACGCAGCGCTTTCCTTATTTAACCGTGATGGGTATGTCAACGTAAGACTCCAACATATAGCGGATAAAGCAGGAATGAGTATTGGCAATCAAGGGTATCATTTCAAGCATAAGGAGGAAATGTTGCTGGCCATCTATCAGCGACTAAGTGCCGAACAGAGAAGATTGCTAACGGATACCAGTCTAAGTCCGATCTTTGCTAACTTCGACTTTTTCATATCATCCCTTTTTGAGCTTCAGCAAAAATTTGCATTTTTTTACCTCGATATGCTCGAAGTAATTCGAGCCAACGAGAAATTAAAGTCCCAACAACAAGAACAAATACAGTGGCAGCAGACGCAATTAGCTTTGTTGCTACAAATGCATGAGGCTAGAGGTGTAATGAATTGGCAAGATTCCAACATTAGCTTGGAGGAAACCGCGCAACACTTATGGCGTATGATGGATTTTTGGCTCATCATGCAAAAAATTGAGGGGAAGGAAACTTCAGATTTTGAAGCTTACCGTCATAGTGTCTGGGGTGTGATTAAGCCCTTTTTCACTACTCAGGGAGCTATCGAGTTTGATCAACTAAATGCTTTACAAGAACCCATTAAACTAGGCTAAGTCAATGACAGGCGTAAGTGCAAGTACGATTGCAGGTCAGGTAGAAAAAGAGCTGGAGGCCGATGTGTACATCAACCGCAACGGCCAGATCATGCGCGCTACCTTAAGATCTGGCTTGTATCAGGGAGATAAAGGTATCTTGATGGAACAAGGGCCTGTTTCTGCTTGTAGACTTACTGCGCACTTGTTTGGCTTTTGTGGGGGTTCGCATCAGCAAGCTGCTGCCAAAGCTTTGGAGAATGCCTGGACTATCGAAGGGATGCCTGCCAATGCTGTTTTGTTACGGCAAATCACTCAGGCAGCGGAGATCATGCAAAACATTCCACGCTGGTTCTACTCCAATTTTTCACATGACTTAACTAGTAATAAATATAGTCAAACCCTCCTCTATCCTGCTATCGTAGAGCGCTTTGCTTTTATCAAGGGGACTTCTTTTCGCAAAGGGCTTACCGCCAGTGCCTATCCTATTAGTCTTTATTCTTCCATTGCAGGTCAATGGCCGCAAGCCGACTTTGCTACCCCTGGAGGGGTATCCACGAGTTTTCAAGTTCAAAACCTAAGTCAAGCCTTCTCCATTCTGGAAAAATATCGTTCCGAATGGCTAGAACCGATCTGGTTAGGTTGTAGTGTTGATAGATATCTTGCTATCCAGACCTGGGCTGACCTTATGGCGTGGATCGAGGAGAAGCCGGCGCACCGGAATAGTGACCTCGGCTTGTTTATTAGGGGAGCGCTTAGCTATGGATGGGATAAGATGGGAGTCGGAATTGGGCGGTTTCTATCGTATGGTATATCTGGTGACCCAAGTTTGTCTACCGCAGAAGCGGTGGAAGCCAAATGTTTGCCCGGAGGGTTTTACAATGGAGAAATTATTGAATCCATAGATTCTCTATTGATCAAAGATGAGATTCTAAAAGGAAATGCACACTTCCAGTATAAAGATCAAATGGTAGAAGTCGGTCCTTTGGCTCGCCAAGTATTGGCCTGTCAAGATCCGCTGCAAAAAGAATCGCCTAGTGGTTTGATCTGGGATATCTTACAGGAAAAAGGGCCAAGCGTTTTCCTTCGCGTCTTCGCGCGGATGCACGAGTCAGCCTTCTTTTTTCAAAGAATTCAACATTGGCTCTCCAAATTAGATCTTGGTAAAAACTTCAATGTTGATTTCAGTCGGTATAAGCAGAGTATGACTGGCTTGGGACTTACCGAAGCACCAAGAGGAGCCTTGGCGCATTTAACCACCACTAATAGTCAGAAAATAGAGGGATACCAAATCCTGGCTCCTACCCTGGTCAACATCAATAACGGAGCCAAGCCAAAGGAACAATCTGCTTTGGCTGAAGCACTAACGGGTGTTGTAATCGAAGATACAGAGAACCCTGTTGAGGTCGCTACCATCGCTCGATCTCTAGATACTTGCCTTAATTGTAAGGTGAATTTGTACAAGCATCGATCCGAAAAACAGATCGCTACCGTGGCCTTATAGGCGAAAAACCCCTTTTATTCTTCAAAATGCCTCTTTTGAGACAACTTACAGTTCTAACTGCGCTTAGAATTTTAAAATATTGTATAGTTTAAAAACAATTTTCCATCATAAGTTTTATAGTAGAAGCGTTTGCCAAAACATATAATACCTATACGGTGGATAAACAAAATTGCTCTATGTGTCTAGCCATTCCTGGAAAAATCAAATCCATCACTAGTACGGATGGGATGATAAGAACAGCCAAAGTGGTATTTGGCAATATCATCAAAGAAGCTTTCTTAGATATGGTTCCCAACGCTAAGGAGGGCGACTACGTCCTTGTTCATGCCGGAGTAGCCATTAATGTAGTCAATGAGTTAGAAGCAAAGCGCACTTTTTCTTATTTGAAACGCTACGGGGGACTAGAAGATCTTATCCCCGAAAAAGCTGGTTAACCTAGTCGTGCATGAAATTTTTGCATGAATATCGAGACCCAGAGCTCGTACAAGCCTATCTAAGTGAAATCAATGACCTAATCAGTCAAGACTGGACCCTCATGGAGTTTTGTGGGGGCCAGACACATAGTCTTGTAAAAAATGGCTTACTCGATATTCTGCCGGATAAGATTCATATGGTACATGGTCCGGGGTGCCCGGTTTGTGTTACACCACTGGGAATGATCGATCAAGCAATCGAGTTGGCGATGGCCAAGGATGTAATTCTGTGTTCCTTTGGAGATATGCTTCGGGTACCGGGTTCCGAAAAAAGCCTACTTGAAGCCAGAGGCGCAGGAGGAGACGTGCGTTTTCTGTATTCTCCCATGGAGGCCGTTAAAATCGCACAACAAAATCCCGATAAAGAAGTAATCTTCTTTGCCGTTGGTTTTGAAACTACAGCACCCGCCAACGCACTTTCCGTACTTCACGCCCAGCAATACGGCTTACGCAATTACTCTATACTTTCTTCGCATATTTTGGTCCCTCCCGCCATGGAAGCCGTACTCGATGACGACAAAAGTCAGATCCAAGGATTTATTGGTGCAGGAAATGTCTGCTCTGTAATGGGATTAGCGGCTTATGAAGATATCGTTGTGCGAAGGGAGATTCCTTTAGTCGTAACAGGATTTGAACCAGTGGACCTCCTACAGGGTATTCTGATGTTAGTGCAACAGCTTGAGGCAGGAGAGGCAAAACTTGAAAACCAGTATGCAAGAGTTGTCCCTTGGGATGGCAATCCGATGGCCAAACAGGTAATCCAAAAAGTCTTTGAGATCACGGATCGTGAATGGCGTGGTATTGGTGTCCTGCCCAATAGTGGTTGGCAGGTAAAACCTGAGTTCAAAGACTTTGATGCCACGAAAAAATTTGGTCTAGGCGCACCTGCTCCTAAAGAAAGTGGTGAATGTATTGCCGGCGAGATCCTCACGGGCCAACGAAAGCCCAAAGATTGTCCTCATTTTGGCAAGAAATGTAACCCTGTTACCCCACTCGGCGCTCCTATGGTCTCCTCGGAAGGTGCCTGCGCCGCCTATTATCACTTCACAGAAGCCTTTTCATAGTCATTTTTCATAATGAATAGAATGTCGTAATGACATCTTCAAATAATCGAAATGAATATTTTCGACTTTTCATTAAATGGCATTTATTATATTTAGGCTACTCTAACAGTCCTCCCTTACTTGAATAGCACCTACGCTGTGGGTAATCTAGAGCTAACCAATTTACAACCCTTTTAGACTTTTTAATCGACGCAGAACAGCCAGAACTGTTCGATCGATATGGCAGTGAAACCTAATTTCAGCCGACCTCTAATCAGGTGAACATGACACTCAAACTACCACCACTTGCAAGCCTCCTACTTGCAGCCCTTTTCATTTATTCAATCGGTGCCCAAGCTCAGCAGGTACCAACAGCCTCACCCCTACCCCAAATACAACAATTACAAGATTCTACCATTAGATTGGCCAAGGCCAAAGATTGGGGTAGTTACCTACATGTACAAACCAAGATCTTGTCTCTCTATCAGCGCTCAGGAGATTTTTCGAAAGGGATTGCGTATGGAGAAAAGATATTGCAGAAAATCAACAAAAAAGCCAGTCGTTTTAAATCTTCCAGCTGGTCTTTCTATCAGGCCCTGGCCTCCTTGTACACTAAATCTGGAAAGGTTGATCGCGCTATCGCGCTTCACCAGGAGCAGCTCACCCTATTGTCGTCCTACCCAGAATCCGCAGATCCTTGGCATCGAGTAAACACTTATAATCAACTGGGATCTCATTATCTATCTCAACAACAAGCTAGTACAGCAATTGCTTATCTTAAAAAATCAGAATCATGGCTTCGACATTACTTAGAGGCTCCCACCTTTACCGCCAACACTAGCCAAGATATTGAAACGATCACGCATACTTATGCACTCCTAAGTAAATGCTA
>CAJXPD010000147.1 GCA_913057785.1 uncultured Lewinella sp.
CTGACTAGACGGGCTTGTCCGGCTGACTAGGCAGTATTTGGCAAGAAGACTTGTGCCCCAAGGGAACAAGTTTTTTTGGGTAAGACGATGACTCCAAAACACAAAAATTAGAAGAGAGCAAAACATTAATCATGAAAGGTAAATTGCTATTTCTCTTCTTAGGCTGGGCTGCTTTCGCACAAGCACAAACATTTACGCTAAGCAGTGAAACACTGAGCGGACAGTTCACCAAACAAGGTGTATTTCAAGGATTTGGATGTACGGGGGACAATGAATCTCCGCAATTGAGTTGGGCAAATGCGCCGGCAGACACCAAAAGTTTCGCTATTACCATGTACGATCCAGATGCACCGACAGGCAGTGGCTGGTGGCATTGGGTAGTATTTAACATCCCCTCTTCTACCAGCTCAATCGCCGCTAATGCCAGTGCTGACGCTAAAAACGAGTTGTGGAAGCAAGCGGTGCAAGGCGGAACGGACTACGGAACTACGGGCTATGGAGGTCCCTGCCCACCGGAGGGGCATGGCGACCATCAATACATCATTACAGTATTTGCTTTGAAAGTAGACAAACTGGACCTTGATGCCACGGCCAGTCCAGCCTTAGTGGGCTATTATCTGAATGCCAATAGCTTGGCAAAAGCATCTCTGGTAAGTTACTTCAAAAGGTAGACGATTTCTCGTACCTCTACCCTTCCTGGCCGAGTATTCTCCTAATAAATCATTTCATGGGTTCAGCACTGGGAAAATACTTGGCCATTATTCTTCAAGCCTGCGTGAAGAGCTAGACTTCAGCTTGGCCAAACTCAGCGAAAAGTCTATATTCCGGTCCATTTCTTAAGACTTGCAAATCGGACTCGTTTATGGATTCCAGTACTTTTCGACAATATGCCCATCAATTCGTGGATTGGATGGCCGATTATATGGACGAAGTAGAGCATTATCCTGTCAAATCCCAAGTACAGCCAGGAGAGATCTACCAGAAGATCCCTACGGAAATGCCAAACAGCGGAGAATCGATGGATACAATCTTTCAGGACTTCCAAGATAAGATCTTACCTGGCATGACCCACTGGCAAAGCCCCAACTACTATGCCTACTTCCCCGCCAATGTGAGTCCACCTTCTATCTTGGCTGAAATGCTGATGTCTACCATGGGCGCTCAATGCATGAAATGGGAGACCTCTCCTTCAGCTGCTGAACTAGAAGAAAGAGTAATGGAATGGCTTCGGGACGCTATGGGGATACCCAAGGATTGGGAAGGGGTGATCCAGGATACTGCTTCGACGGCGACCTTGGCTGCTTTGCTCTGTGCTAGGGAGCGGCACTCTCAATATCAAGTAAACGAGAAGGGTTTTGAGGGATTTACCAAGTATCGAGTCTATTGCTCAAAGGAAACGCACTCTTCGATCGAAAAGGGTGTGAAAATTGCTGGCTTTGGTAAGCAGAATCTAGTCAAAATTGAGGTCGATGAGCAGATGGCTATGCGGCCAGATCTGTTGAAGCAAGCTATTGAAGCGGATATTGCTGCTGGTCTGCAGCCACTCTGTATTGTCGTAGCTACGGGAACGACTGGCACCACGGCAATTGATCCGCTTGACACCATTGGGGATATAGCCCAGGAACATGGCATTTGGCTACACGTGGATGCTGCTTATGCTGGATCTGCACTTCTGCTTCCCGAATTTCAGTGGATGATCAAAGGCATTGAAAAAGCGGATAGCTTTGTCTTTAATCCACATAAATGGATGCTGACCAACTTCGATTGCACAGCCTACTTCGTAAAGGACAGTCGTGCCTTGGTGAACACCTTTGCCATACTCCCGGAATACCTCAAGACACGCACCGACGGACAAGTCAACAACTATTGTGACTGGGGCATACCACTGGGGCGTCGATTCAGAGCATTGAAATTGTGGTTTGTTATACGCTACTATGGGCTAGAAGGAATTCAGGAGAAGCTCCGAAGTCATATGAGCATGACGAGCTGGTTGGAAGATCAGATTAATGCCTCCTCCAATTTTCACATGCTCGTTCCTAGAAATCTCAATCTAGTCTGCTTCCACTATAAGCCAGAAGGTATAACGGACCAAGACACTATCAATCAGTTGAATGAAAAGCTGCTCCATCAGCTTAATGATACTGGAAAAATCTTCTTAACACATACCAAGATTCGAGGACAGTACACCTTGCGGATCGTAATTGGTCAAACTACGGTAGAACAGCGGCATGTGGAGGCTGCCTGGGCGTTTATTCAAGAAAAAGCTAGTTCCTTAGAGGTATAATTTCAGGACTATGTATCAAAGAATTGCAAGTGTAACGGTATTAGTCAAAGACTATGACGAGGCCATCCAGTTTTATACACAAAGTTTGGGTTTCGAGCTGGTTGCTGATGAAGTGATCAGTGCGGAGCAAAGGTGGGTGCAGGTACGTCCCAAAGGTGCTACCGAATGTGGGATTGTGTTTATTAAAGCCCAAACTGAGCAAGAAAAGGCAGCGGTAGGAAAGCAAGGTGCAGGGCAGGTATTGATGATCCTACAGACAGATAACTTCACCAGAGATTACGAGTATATGAAACAGAAGGGGGTGAAGTTTCTGGAAAAACCTAGGAGTGAGGTGTATGGGAAAGTGGTCATATTCAAAGATCTCTATGGAAACTTATTTGACCTACTCGAACCCAGTGTATAGCAAAAAAGGCCGGGGAAAATCCCCAGCCCTGGACGTATTTGGTTAGCTTATACGTAATTCATGTGGAGGAATCATCCTCCGATACCTAAAACCCTATTGTCTCTTAATACTGCCTGCTTACAGTGAGGCAGAGTTTTTGTTAAGGATAGGCCATACACCTGGCTGAGGCACGCTCACGCCTTTGTTTAATCCTCTCTGGCCTGCATCACCACCATAGTAATACAATGGCCAACCTTTGTAAGTCAATTGCTTCTTGCCGTGAACGTCGATGATGGAGAATTCTCCTTGCGATAGAATGGATGGAATCTCTTTTACTTCATCCACTATATACACCGGCCAAACAGCATCATTTCCGAAGTCCGCATCGGTATAGTTGTTCTGATTTCTCGTGTCAACTACAAAGCCATAGAGGGTACGTCCTTCTGCATCGGTAAGATATGACGTCATGGCAGTACCTTCCGTGTAATCTTCTTTATAAGATTTGCCATCTGCACCGATTAGTTGTGCCAAACCGTACATCACAGTGTAATTTTGCTTCGCAACAAACCACTTGTTACCGGCTCCTTCTCCCTTAGCTTCTCCTTGGGCTTGATCAGGGGTATAGTAGTACAAAGGCCAACCATCAAAAGTCGTTTGCTTGCTTCCGTCTGCTCGAGTAATTACTCCAAATCGATCAGATTCTACGCCAGCACCATAAGAGGGATTGGCTACGTAGAAAACAGGCCAGTTCGCCAAGCAACCACCGGTACAAGCTGACTCTCCAGTCACATCTTCGCTAAAGAAGTAAAGGGTAAGACCTGTCTCATCTGCTAGGATACTACCTAAGGTAGCATGTTGTACCAATTGGATATCTGGATTGGCCGTGATGGGGTTATCATCATCATCTTGGCTACAAGAAACAAAACCTAAACATAGAGCTAGTGTAAAGACCATCAAACTGAATTTCTTAGCTATCATTGTTTTCATTTTTTGGTTAAAAATCATGACACAAATCACGGCCTATCGGCGGTCATTTTCAACCAAAAACCTCCCAACGGGAAGAAAACGAAGCTGAAAGAGAAGAATCAGTGGGCGACCCTGGAAATGTCCAATCTTGTCATTTCTAGCGCATGTTCTTATTCATTTCGCAGACTCTCTACAGGGTTTACACGAGTAGCTTTTGTCATCTGTAGGAGCACCGTTAGCCAAGCAATGAGCAGTGCCAGAAGGCCTGCTCCCAGGAAGAAATACCATTGGAGATCGATGCTAAAAGCAAAGGTATTGAGCCAGTTCCGCAATAAATAATAACTGATCGGCAAACCAATTAGGATGGCTATTCCTACCATCCTGGTGAAGTCTAGAGATAGTAGGCGAATCAACTGGATATAACTTGCTCCTAAGACTTTTCGAATGCCAATTTCCTTTTGTCTTTGGGCTGCGGAGAACATAGCTAAGCCGAAAAGTCCCAAACAGGAAATCAGTATTGCCAATCCTGCAAAGTATCTAGACAAGGTTGATACTCTATTTTCAGCGGCGTACAAAGCAGCATATTCATCGTCCAAAAACTGATAATCTAAGGCAAAACCAGGATTAGCCTCCAGGTATAAATTGCGGATGGCAGTGATTGTCGATTGCGTGCGCTGACCATCAATCCTCACCATCATATACCTTCCTCGATCTCCCAGATACATGATCATTGGATCTACGGCTTCGTGTAAGGATTCAAAATGAAAGTCTTTCACCACTCCGATAATCTCCGGGGAATCCCCCCACATATCCAATCGCATTCCGACTGGATCTTCTAAGCCCATGTACTTGATTGCAGCTTCATTGAAGACGATGGCAGTCGTATCTGATCCAAAGGTTCGAGAAAAGGATCTACCTGCAGCCATTTCCATGCCTAGCAGCTCAATGGCATCGTAATCCACTTGAATGACCTCAAAAGCGGTATGGTCCGCAGGATCCTTTCCAGGCCAATGGACGTCATTGGTTCGCCAATCGCTATGTGTCATGGTATTATCAAGACTGGCCGTTCCCTGCACCCCAGGTAATCTTTTCATCTCCGATAAAAAAGTTTGGGCAGTTTCTGGAATCTGCATTTTACCCTCCTTTTCAATCAATAGCACATTGTCTCGATCATACCCCAAGTGCTTATCCTGTGTATACTGAATTTGTTGATAGACCACCCAAACCGAGACTATCAAAATCACAGACAAAGCAAACTGCACCACCACAAGACCCTTTCGGACCCATATTTCCCCCCAAGAAGATTTTAGCGTTCCCTTGATGATTAGAATAGGTTTCAAACTAGATAAGTACAGAGCAGGATAACTCCCTGCTAAGAGCCCCGTTCCCACGATGGTTAGGAGGAGAAAACCAATCGTAACGGCATCAAATGACACACTAAGTTCCTTACTAGTAATGAGATTAAATTGTGGTAAGGCAAAAAACACGATACCCAAGGCTGCTACACAGGACAGGAAAGCCAAAAGCGTTGACTCACTAATATATTGTGAAATCAGGCTACCTCGTGTAGCTCCTAAAGACTTTTTCACGCCAATCTCCTTCAGTCGGCGAGTCGCCCTGGCTGTTGATAGGTTCATGAAGTTGATGCAGGCGATCATCAAAATGAACAACGCAATCAAAGAAAATAGGCGGACATATTCAATTCTACCTCCAGATTGCACCCCGTTCTCAAATCCGCCATATAAATAATTATCGGAATATTTTCTCACGAATAACTGTCGATGATCGTCTTCACCTTCCGTCATCCTTCCAATGTAACCGGCAATCTTTTCATTGAGTAGATCAATATTGGTGCCTTCATCCAGTAGTAGGAAGGCTTGTGGATGGGTATTATTCCATTCATTTACCCAGGTGTGTTCTTTGCTCCATGATTCGAAAGAAAGTACATAATCAAATTGCAGAGAGGAAGAAGCTGGTGTATCCTTAAAAACTCCTGATACTGTAAGTGCTGTCTCGTGCGCCAATTCCACGGATTGACCTGTGGCGTTTGAAGCTTGCTCAAAAAGACGTTTAGCTAGGCTTTCTGATAGTACTACAGCATTAGGATCCAACAACACTTGATCAGGGCTGCCGGCCAACAATTCGAAAGAAAACAAACGAAAAAGATCTTTAGTCGCATAGAGTCCCTTGGCCTTAAGATTAACATCTCCGACACTCAAGGTATTGGGATTGATAGATTTAGTCCTAGCTGTAACCCCAGCTAACACTTCTGGTAATTCTTCCACTAGGGTCGAAGCGACCGGGCCAGACGTATTCGTGGTAGTCCCAATACTATTAGGCCCAGTAATATGTTCCATGACCTGATATAGCTCCGCATCGTGCCGATGGAACTTATCCATAGACAGCTCATCCTTGATCCATAAGGTGATTAAAAGGAAACACGCTAATCCGGTAGATAAACCGATTAGGTTGATTAGAAAGGAACTTTTCTGCCGCCAGTAGGAGCGCAGGGAAATGGTTAGATTATGTTTAAACATGTCGAGGTGAATATGAAGTGTCGGTGATAATAATTTCTTGACTAAGTTGGGTCGGAAAAGGCGTATAACCTCCAAGGTATAGAGCCAGCGGGCACGTCTTTTAGAATGCTCCTCCAGGAATTCGAAATAAACTTCTTCCAGGTCTCCTTCTATTTCTTCTAGATATTGATCTCGGATGAAAAATCGCAAAAGGGCTAGGGGCCAACGTGGTGGGCTCGATTGTTCAGGTGTCTGCATACTTAGCTGAAGTCTACTTGGAAAGGAGGCATGGAATTCCATAAGCCCGAACGGATCTCTTTCATCTGTACTAGCACCGTCTGGCCAGTAGGGGTGGCGCTGTAGATCTTTTTACGCTTCCCTCCCCTCTTAGCTGTAGCCTCTCCGAATTCTGAGCTCAAATATCCCTTATCTTCCATGCGCTTTAGGGCAGATTGCACGGAGCCTACACTTACCGAGGTATTCAGGCGCTCCTGCAATTCCTTTCGGATAGCTACACCGTAAGCTTCCTTTTGCAGCACAATGACTGTCATGAGGACCAATTCCTCAAATTCTCCGATCTTGGTAACTTTCATGCTATTAAATTCGTAATTGCAGTAAATATACAACAATTCGATTTAATTCGCAATTGCAGTTTTAATACTACCTCATCAGATTTCCGAAGTCTTGAAGGGCTTCACATAAGAAACTGATAAAAGCCAGCCCTCCCTTTTATTCCTAAAGCCTGCCTGACGGCAGTCAGGGAACCCAACCCGCGGGTGGATTTACCTTTAGGGTTAGTCCGACGACTCCATACAGTCGTATCAGACTCGTTGGAGGGCGGGAGAGCAGAATATTACTTTTTCCAGTGAAACGGTAGCAACTACGACCAACGATTTTATACTTATTGCTGAGATCAATTAAATAAAAGAGCTACGATCTTCCATTTGCCCTCACGCCTGATTAAAGAAGTTAGTCGCTTACTAAGATTACCGTCCGGATTTCTTTGGCTAGAAGTGACCCAAGCGCGATCTCCATCGATAGTAGCTTGATGGTCAAATATTGTGCTGGGTTTTGTTGGCTCTGGGTTATCTGCGAAATAGGTTTTAAATTCCTTGGACATCATCTCCCAGCCTCGCATGGAAAAGCCAACGCCGTTTCCCCAGAGGATTTTATCGGTCTGGTCATAGGTGGCAGCCCATTTATCGTAGTTTCTTTCACAGAAGAAACTGTGTTCGTCCTGGATGACCTGTATTACGGCAGCCTCTTGATTGTCCTGCGCAACAACAGACAAAGAAGTTAATAGAAATAGAAAAAAGCTAAATCGTTTCATAATATAAGATTGAAGGGTTAGGTGGCAGTTTTTTGATCAAACACTGGGGGAGGGCTATATACAAGTATGTTGGCCGTAGTTTGCGACTACGACCAACAAGAAAAAACTTGGTATACATAATTATCAGATGAGTCTTGATAATCCATCTTTAGAAAGGCTAAAGGACAGCCAGATCAAGTCGTGATCAGCGACCTGATGCTGGCTGTGTAATTGTAGAACGCATGCTTATTTCTTCTTGGCCTGTTCAGCCATAAAAGCCATCATCTTCTTGAATTCGTCCTTAAACTGATCCAGTTCCACACCATTGCCTTGGATGATCATACTCCAAGCGCGTGTAGCGGAAGCCGAAACAATAGCTTCCTTAACTTCATCTTCCGTTGCACCATATCCTTTGGCAGCTTCCGTATGGAAATAGATGCAGTAATCACATGGAATCTGGGCCGCAACGGCTAGATTAATCAGTTCGCGGTATTTGGGTGGGATGGCGTTCTGTGGACCCGTAGTAGCAATAAAGTAGGACCACATACCGGGTACTTGATAATCCGGGACAATTTCGAATAGAGTAGGGTAGAAACCGAAGGTGCCAATGATTTCGTCTTTGGCTTTTTGGATGGCAGCCTTATCGGTGGTTTGTGCGGAAAGGGAAAAAGAGAACAACAACACAAGACATGTAATGAATAGGTTTTTCATTAGGGTAAATGGTTTATGGTTAAAATTTGTAGGTTAACACTACAAACCTAATTCCACTTCTGCATTCCCTTCTTCGCTATTGTTGTAATCTTCTTCGTTATTGTTGCATGGAGTTGTTTTCCCGCATTTCCGTAGGAGAAACACCATGGAAATCAGAAAAGACCGTACTGAAGTAATTTGGATTTCCAAATCCTACCTGATAAGCAACTTCAGAAACACTGAGGTCCGGCCGAAGGAGTAGGTTTTGAGCTTCTTCCAAACGGATCGATCGTATGATCAAAGAGGTAGATTTCCCGGTTAGTGCCTTCAGTTTTCGATGTAGTTGTGATCGACTTATACCTAATTCCTTGCAAAGTTCCGGTATCCCAAAGCGTTCATCGCTTAAATTTTCCAGTAGGGTGGACTTAATCTTCTTTAGGAATTCCTGTTCCTTCGGATAAGCGTGTTGAGGTAATGATTTGGAGGGGAACTGCTCAAAGTACGCTTGTATCTGTTTGCGCAATTGTAAAAGGTTAGCCAATCGCAGATCTAGCTCTTCTGGATTGAAAGGCTTTCCCAAATAGGCATCAGCACCTCGACGGAGGCCTTGTAGTCTAGAATCTGCATCTACTTTTGCCGTTAGCATCACTATCGGAATATGGCTGCTGCGTTCTTCTTGCTTTAGTATTCTACAAACTTCATAACCATCCATCTCTGGCATCATAACATCACAAACAATAAGGTCTGGCACCAATTCCAAGGCCATCTCTACACCTATTCGCCCATTCATGGCCAAATGGATTTGATAGCGGCCCGCCAAACAGCTACTGATATAGGCAGCAACATCCTCGTTATCTTCAATAATGAGCACTAGGGGCAAATGTCCATTCGATTCAGGTAAGGGCAGTTTGCTGACTTTCGTGGAAAACTCCAAATCAGGAACTGGAGCCCCGAAGGCATCGATTTCAAGGGGGGTACTGGCTTCTCGCTTGATGGGTAATAAAACTTGAAAGCTGGTGCCAATGGACGGTTGACTTTGTACCGAAATTTGTCCTGCCATATGATCCACCAACTCTTTCGCTAATGCCAAGCCAATACCGGTACCTTCTGTGGCTCTAGTGGTAGTAGCATCTACCTGATAAAACCGATCAAAAATATGTGGTAAGTGTTCTGCGGCAATCCCTTGTCCCGTATCCCTGACTTCTATCAATAATTGATTAGCCTCAGAAGCAAATCTGACAGCTACCGCTCCATCCTCAGGTGTATATTTAAAAGCATTAGATAGCAGGTTGTTGACGATCTTAGTAAGGGCATCAGGAGAGAAATCCATCAGGAGGCTGTTAATCTGCTTGTCAAGGGTGAGGTTGATCCCCTTCGCCTGCGCAAAGGACTCATAGGATTGAATCAGATAGCTAAGGAATGGAATGATATCCCCTTGCTGCATGTCCAGTTGCATTTTGCCAAATTCGAGGCGAGAAAGATCCAACATTTGATTCACCAAATGCAATACGCGCTGCCCATTTCGTTGGATGGATTCAACCCCTTCATCAAACCACTTCTTAGGATCTTCTCTCATCTTGCCAGCCATACCCAAAATAACCGTTAGGGGTGTCCGAAACTCATGCGTAACATTGGCAAATAATCGGTTCTTCTCGATATCTAAATCCTTTAAACGTGCCGCCTCCCTTTCCGCCAATTGTTGGTTGAATTGGAATCGATAGATCGTAATAATGATAGCCGAAAGCATAGCAACATACAGCAGATAGGCCCACCACGTTTTCCACCAAGGAGTCAAGATATTAATACTCAGTCTAGCTTCTGCCCTTTGATCCCAAGTCCCATTGGCCGTAGCACCCTGTACCCGGAAAGTATATCGGCCAGGATCAAGGTTCGTATAAGTGATCAGGCGACGACCGGCATCACTGTTCACCCAAGTCTTATCGTAGCCGACCAATTGATAACGATAGCGATTATTCTCCGGCACTGTGAAATCCAAAGCCGAAAACTCTAAAGAAAAGTAGTTTTGCCAATGCTTTAATGTTAGCTCTTTACTAACGGTAATGGAACGCTCTAATGGAGAGGGTACTTCGCTTGTATCCTTGATCGTGCCAAGAATAGGAATCGATTGATTGAAAAGTTTGAAGTCAGTTAGGGCCACTTTCGGAACGGCTCGCGCTATGCTTAAACTGTCGGGGTGAAACACCACAAGCCCCTCCGTTCCTGCAAAATACAATGTACCGTCTTCCGTTTTGGTACTTACCCACATGTGATTCCCTACCAGTCCACCCTTCTTGTTATAGGATGATACGGTCCCCTTTTTCTTATCTAGAACCTGGAGTCCCTCATTACCAATGCCATACCAAAGCCTTCCTTGCTCATCCTCAATAGGTGCCAGTACAGCTTTTTCATATGTACCCTCAAATGTAGGTCTCAGAATTCTGTTGGAACTCCGATCAAACCAAGCTAGGCCGGCAGTTGTCCCTAACCAAATGGTGTCCATTCTGCCGTCGCCAAAGTGCAGAATCTGTTCGTCATGTGGATAAAAGGTAAATGAATCCGTTTCTGGATGATACAGATTAAGTCCCCCATAAGTCGAAATCCAAAGTCGGTTCAGTCGATCACGCCATAACTCCGTGACATAGGTGTTAATCTCATGCTTAGCTTCACTAGGATCCCCCATCGGTAAGGGATAGGGACGAAGAACGTTATCTGCTTTGATATACTTACAGAGACCATTCTGAGTACCCAACCATATATCGCCGTTTTCCTCCGGGTAGAGGGTAACGATCCAATTCAAGAATTGACTAATCTGGCCAATACTTTGATCAAAAACCGTAATGAATTGATTCGTTTCTCGATCCAAGTAAGCTACTCCAACATTGGCTATCCCCAGCCAAACCTGTCCCGTATCATCAATGAAGATATCTTTCACGTTGTTTCCAGGCAAGCTCTTAGGATCTTTCGGTTCATGCCGGTAGATGGTCTCAAAGGCCTTTTTCGCATTGTCAAATACCCCAATCCCAGCGTCTGCAAAGGCTATCCATACCTTCCCATTGGCATCTGCTTCCAGGGCATTTATTTTCTTGGAGGGTAGACCTGTCGTTTGATCAAAGTTGAAGAACGGCTGCCAGTTGGCTTCATATTGATATAGTCCATCGTAAAAACTACCTAGCCAGAGATTGCCATGCTGATCTTTTAGCATGCTTCTAATTGTCTCCGAATTAACCCCAGATAGCGGAGAGTTATTGACCGTATGTCTACTTATATTTCTAGCAACTGGATCCCAAATACTGAGACCACCACCAGAAGTGCCAATCCAAAGTTGCTTTTCCTTTTCTCCAAATGCAGCGACCGTGTTATGACTAAGGCTATTTTCGTTATCCGGGTCATGAAACAAGTGTTCAGTAAATTCCTTCGTCTTGGGATCAAACCGAAAAGCCCCGTTATATTGGGTCCCGACCCAGAGGTAGTTTTCGGCATCCTCATAGAGAATTCTAATCTGGTTAATTTCAGGATCGGCAGCGGGGAGAGGATATCCTAACAACTGCTCTTCTTTGTAATCGAATTGATAGAGTGTATCCCAGGCACTGATCCAGAAGCTGCTATCTCTGGCCAATACCATTGATCGAACGATCCGGAAGGTATCTGGTAGGTATAAATAGCGATCAAACTGATCTTTACCCTTCCTTTTCCGATTCACGCCTTTGGCAGTGCCAATCCAGATATCACCGTTTTTGTCCGCTGCAATCCCGGCAATAAATTCACTACTAAGACTTAAAGGATCCGCTGGGTCAGGGAAGTACTGCTTGAAGGTCTCCGTAGAACGATCATACCGATTCACGCCCTCCAAAGTCCCGAACCATAGATACCCCTCTCCATCTTCCGCTATATCCCAGGTGGTAGGATGCGAGAGGCTGGTACTGTCTGATTCATCAGCATAAAAGGATTTAAACTTGTATCCATCGAATCGGTTGACACCATTCGCCGTTCCAAGCCAGAGGAATCCTTGACTATCCTGGAACATGGAGGTGACAAAACCATTGGAAAGTCCATCTTCTTCCTGATACTTACGGAAGGTAAGGGGTTGTTGTGCAGTAACATAGAAAGTATTGAGCAATAGGATTGCTAGAACGACTGTAGAGTTTAACCGGGCTTGCAAGGCGTTTAGATTTTGTATTCCGAATTAAAATAGGAAAATTCCATTGTCTCACTAGCCCGAAACACGCTATTTGTATTGAAATGATCTTTAAAAGGAATGTTTTTCGGTACAGTTACGGAAGATTGAGCCTATAAATGAATGATTTTGTATCAATAAGAGTTAATAAAGAAGTCACATATCTAATGTCTTGACAGGACTTACACTGTAGCTATTGTTGGAATAAGCCCTTGTAACCTTCGCCCAATACCTCCCGTCCAACAGAACAAATAGGATTACCATAAAAACCACTGAACGCAACCATGACTCAACCCTCCTCCCAAAGATCCCTTGCTACTGTTAGCTCACTATTCCAAAACTTTGCTGAACGGGAGTGCATCAATGTCTCTCCCCTTTATTATCAATTGGCAATAGAGGTGGCTCAAAATCAGTATCTCCTGCAACTGGCGTCCAAGGCTCGTACTCGGCAGCCTATTCCAAACCTGTTCTTCGGAGCCGTACACTTCCTGTTGCTGTCAGAGCCTACCTTAGCGCTAGCCCAGTACTATCCTTCCATCACAAAGGGTTTGAGTAGTCGTATTCCTATCGCGGCTTTTCTTGATTTTTGCAAAAGCAAGGAGGCTGAGCTGATCGAGTTACTACAAACCCGAATTGTACAAACCAATGCCCTCAACCGTACCGCTTATCTAATGCCCATTGCCTCCTCCCGCTTCCGCGATTCCGAAGGCGTGAACCTGGTAGACATTGGCAGCAGCTCGGGACTCACGATGAACTTCGACCAGTATCGGTACAATTATAATGACAAGATTGAGATAGGAGAGGGGAGGGTACAGATAAAATCCTCTATCCTAGCGGGAAAGCTGCCTACATTTGAAAAGGTTGTCAAGATAAAACGGAAGATCGGTATTGATCAAAATCCATTGGACCTTAAGGTTCCAGACAACGCCATTTGGCTACAGGCTTTGATTTGGCCCGATCTGCTAGAGAGATTTGCTAGAATGGAAGCAGCAATTGAAGAAGCCAGAGCGGCGAACATTTCGGTCTTGGCCGGTTCACAGCTTGAAGATTTTCGGGCTCTTATCAACAGTGTTCCGAAAGAAGAGTCCTTACTGGTATACCATACCCACGTATTGTATCAATTTAGTCCCGCAGAACGCCTGGCTTTTCGGGAGCTGATGAATGACATCGGCACTAGTAGAAATCTACTGTATCTAGCCGTTGAGGGTCATTCCATATTTGATGACATCCTACCTTTGTCCATCGGCATTCAGATCGTCTTAACCACCTATCAAGCAGGAATCAAAACCGTAGAACATTTGGGTACCACGGACGGCCATGCTACTTGGATTCGTTGGAGGTAAGCAGATATTCTTGCCATTGCAATCTACTGCGCGAGCCACTAGAGAGTCGGATTCAATCCTTTCAAACAAATCTCAATCATGAGCTCAAGGAATCTTCGGGGTAAATTTGACAGTTAACCGCTATAAACAAGTACCTTGTTAAAAATTTCTACCCAATTCCGATAATGTTTCATAAATTGCACTACATTTGCAAATGCAACCATGTTGCATTAATTTCAATTCTCTTTATAACTCATCCTAAGATCCTAGCCCTTAAAGATTTAGAGAAGCTATATGAGAGACTTTCGTTATTTATTGCTGAGTACCATTCTAAGTTGCCTAGGCTTATCCGCAGCCGCTCAAGCTGCTGATAGTTGTCAATTTACCATCCAAGGAGCCGTTTATGATCAAACCACTAAGACTCCTTTGGCATTTGCTACTATTCAGCTGGAAGGCCTGGCGGAAGGGGCCTTCACAGAAGAAGATGGTTCCTTTTCTATCACTGGGCTATGTAAGAAGGAATACGACCTACAAGTATCCTATATCGGCTACAAGACGGTAGTACATCATCACGATTTCCATCACCCCTTTCTGGAAATACTTCTGGTCCCTAAGGAGACGCTGTTGGAAAGCGTAGTTGTGGAAGCTGAGCGGAACGGGAGTAATCTGCAGACTACTACTTCTGCTAGCTTGACCGGTCAAAAATTGGAAGCAGTAAAAACCGAAAGTTTTGGTGAGGCCGTGAGTCAAATAGCGGGGGTAAATACGATTAGTACGGGGCAGAACGTAGCCAAGCCGATGATCCATGGTCTCCATAGTAATAGAATCTTGGTAATCAATAATGGACTGCGGCATGAATTTCAAAACTGGGGAATCGACCATGCCCCAGAGTTGGATCCAGCTGCCGTTGATAGAATCGAAGTGATCAAGGGTGCTGCGACAGTGCGATTTGGCCCAGATGCCCTAGGTGGAGTCATTCTGACCACCCCCAGTCACCTTGAACTCAATACGCCCTTACAAGGAAATATCGGCGTGACAGGAAAGTCGAACGGCCAGTCTGGTGAAGCCAGTGCAGAGTTGCGTAAGGGCTTCAAGTGGCTTAGCTTATTGGGTGGTGGGTCTTATGTAAAGCAAGGAGATCTTTCTGCACCAAACTACCTGCTTTCCAACACGGGCAAAGAAGAAGAAAGTTATTACGGAGGCTTCCGCTTGCATCCTTTACCAGAATTGGATATTGAAGGCTACTATAGCCGTTTCGATCAAAATTTGGGTATCCTACAAGGATCTACCTTTGGTAATCTAGATGATTTATCTAGAGCCATTACCGCCGATACTCCCTTTTATACTTCCCCGTTCACTTATGATATTGATCAGCCTCGACAAGAGATCTCACATGAGCTTGCCAAGGCGAAGGCGAAGTACACTGGCAAGAATCAATCCGTTGACGTGCAGTATGGCTACCAGATTAATCGGCGTAAAGAATTCGGCGTTCGTAGAGGTGATGCCCCCAATATTAACCTGGAACTGGTTACTCATAGCCTAGATGCTAATTGGCTTCATCCCTCAATCGGCCCATTTTCTGGTCGCATAGGTTTTCAATGGCAACAACAAGCGAATGACAATTTACCGGGAACCAATACGGTTCCATTCATTCCAAACTTCGATAGTGAGCGCTACGGTGCCTTCTTGATTGAATCGCTAGAACAGGGAGCAAATACGTATGAATTTGGCGTTCGTTATGATGAAATGAAAGCAGACATTACTGGCCGTGAACCCAACAATACCATCTATCGCAATACCATAGAATTTAAGAACGTCACCGCTACGATTGGTTATAAGAGACAGATTAATAAGGGAACCTCCTTTAGAACCAATTTCGGTACCGCCTGGCGCCCCCCAAATGTGGCGGAGGTGTACCGATTTGGACAGCATACCTTTCTGATAGAATATGGTTTGTGGCGATATACTATTGATGATCGCTTCGACGTGGTTAGTACAAGTGGTGGAATTCAAACGCAGGAAGATCGGCCTGTACCTTCGGAAGTGGGCTACAAATGGATCAATACCTTTGAGATCAACCGAAAGAAATTCCAATTAGAGGCTACTGCTTATGTAAACTACATCGAGAATTTCATATTCAGTAAGCCTGGTGGGCTAACTCGAACGGCTCGTGGCTTCTTTGTTTACTACATATATGATCAGACCGATGCACTCTTCTGGGGAGTAGATATCAGTAGTCGTATTACACATAATCGATTTTTCACTTCTGATATCAAAGGAAGTTACCTTTGGAGTAAACAGCTCAACCCGGATGATTTTTTCGTGGGGCAGCCCCCCGCAAATATAAGCTATGATCTAAGTTATGCTCCCAGCTGGAAAGGCATCAATGATACACGTTTTACCCTTGGACTCAATTATACTTTTGAGCAGTTCCAGCATCCAAGAACCCTTACCGTGGAGGAGTTTCTAAATGCGTACCAAACCGATGTAGATTTATTTGTCGATAGCGCCCAGGACTTCGACATACTAGATCCTCCACCTGGGTATTTGCTGGTCAATGCGGGTTGGGAATCAAACTGGAAACAGTTAGGATGGAGATTCCAGGTGAGAAATATATTCAATACGGCCTATAGAAATTATACAGATCGGCTGAGATACTTTGCTGACGATTTGGGACGGAATTTTGTTCTCTCTTTATCCTACAAGTTCTAGCAGGTGGCCTTTAATCACCATAGATATAAGACCACCTTCTAATTCAGCTCATCCAACTACTTCACAAAGCTAGTAATGAGCTCCTTGATATCTTTGGATTTCGCATCGGTATCAAGAGAGAATAAATGCTCATATAGTCTCTTACCTTCCACCTTAGCTTTCAAGGTCAGGTCTGCTTTCTTAGCAAAGACCTTATCCCAGCTCTTACGAACGTTAGACCAAACCGCTCCGTTCTCTTCCCACCATTTAGTCGCAGCTTTGCAGCGAGCGTCATCTACTTTTGTGTAGGGATTCCAGCCCTTTTCCTCCGCAAGTACGAAATCTTCTCCCCCTTGCTTTCGGATGACTTTTTTATTGTCTTGATCATGCACCCATCCATAATCGGTGAGTTCATGACGATTGCCACGAATGGTTAGGTTATAGTCATCACGAGTGGTCGCTTCTCTCCTTGGGAGCGGAGCAGGAGTAGTGTTCTCCCAGTAGCTCTTCCCATCTACATGGACCCAAGAGGCAGAACCTTCATAGCGAGGGCTATCATCTACTTGGTAAACTTTTTGAGTCCATTGGCCGGCTACTTCATTGGCTGGTTTTCGCACATATGTCCAATTGCGATCAGCATTGAATAGGTAGAAGTCTCGATTTTCATACAGCCAATCTTGTCGCCAGTGCTTAATAATTCGTTTGTTATTTCTGGTGCCAACTAATAGTAGGTGTTGCATGACCACTTTGTTCTTATCCTCTTCTACTAGTTGCACGTATTCCAGTGCCTTGTCATTCTTAACCTTTGAAGCCTTGTAGTCCGAATCTTCAGAATAATTGAAAGTCTCTGCGAAATTAAAGCCTACTTCGTAGCATCCGCACATACTTTTGATGGCCTTAATATCCCGCTCTTTTTTAGTCTGCGCATTGATGGATGTTACGGCAAATAGGAGTACAAGAGTAAAAATTGATGTTAAACGCATGATTTAGATTTTGATAAAGGAAAGTGATACTTACCCTTCTGCACGAATTCCGTAAGGACCTGAAAGTCTCAAACTCAGGTAAGCAGGTCAAAATTAGAGGGTGCGGCTATCCTGCGCAATACCGATTTTTCATCAACATCCCTACTAGGATTAGGTACTGAGGAATCTAGTTTTAGTATACTTTTCGGGATACGGCTTTTTTCTTTTTGGGAACCACCAGACTCGAGTATATTTGTCAGTTGTTTTTATTTAGACTAATTCCTTATCAGGGATTTCCAGTCTACCAGCATAGCCCACTCCCTTCAATTATCTAGTTGCTTGCCATGCTTTGTTCATCCCTCATCTGAGGTTTGATCTGCAAATAGGAAACAAATTTTCTTGATTTTATTTGCAAATAGGAAACAAACGATCTATATTTGATTTGCAAATAGGAAATTAATATGATCAAATTAGGTGCTTTTGAAGAATTAGTCTTATTGGCGGTGGGTGCGCTAGGGGAGGAGGCTTACGGAGTAGCGATCAAGGCATTGCTTACTGAAAAGGGTGGAAAAAAGCCTAGCATTGGTGCCCTACATTCTGCCTTGTACCGTCTAGAAGATAAGGGCTTACTAAAATCCTGGGAGGGCGGTGCTACGGCTGAAAGAGGCGGTCGAAGAAAGAAATTCTATTCCCTGACTTCCTTCGGCATCAAAACACTGGAGGAGGCTCATCAATTGCGCATGGACTTATCCAAAGATATCAAAGGACTAAATCTTGGATTCCATGAATAAGACTTCACCCAAGCCACCTCAACTGGCAGATCGCTTCATGGAATGGTTTTGCTCACCTGAAGTTATTGAAACTTTACAAGGCGATTTGCATGAGCTCTACTATGAGCGATTGGACGAAATGGGCAGAAAAAGAGCCAATCTACATTACTATCTCGATGTTTTAGACGTTTGTAGGCCCTTCGCCTGGAAAAAAAGGAAATCCACTCGAATCAATCACCTCGACATGTTATCTAACCACTTTAAGATCTCACTCCGCCACCTATCCAAGGATATTGGCGGCAACTTACTCAACATCACTGGGCTTATGCTCGGGGTCGTATGCTGCATCATCATCTTTTTGACGATCAAGTATGAGACCAGCTTTGACTCCTTCCACGAGAACAACAAGGAGCTTTACCGAGTTACCAACAATTACTATTATCCCACCTTTACCATGTACGTTGGGCAAACACCCAACCCGATGGCAGAAGCATTGAAAACGGATTTCACCGCCTTCGAAAAGGTATTTGCCATTAGTACAAATTATGATCACCCAATCACGGTTGAGGAAGAACTCTATACCTCGGATATCTTATATGCAGACCAGCACTTTATTCAAGGCTTTGATTATTACAATGACCCCAAGCAATGGATCATTGGTAACCCAAATGAGATACTAGCCAAGATCAATACCACGGTCCTTACCCAAAGTTTGGCCGAAAAAATCTTTGGCAGTTCTCAGGAGGCCGTTGGTAAGATCATGACCTTAAGCAATGAAACCAAAATAGAAGTAGCTGGCGTCATGAAGGATCCGCCTTCTAATACCAACTTCCCCTTTGAGCAATTGGTGTCCAGATTGACTTATGAAAGCTTCGCCGGTAGTCACTTCGGCAATGTTTCCATCACCAATACCTTTGTACAAATCCCAGAGGCGGTGGATATCGCTCAATTGCGCCCTGCCTTGGATGCTTTCAACGAGAAATATATGGAAGCTGTCTGGGGGGAAGACTTCGTATCCATGGATCTTCAGCCCTTGGCAGAGATACATTTGGATGAACGCTTTAGCTCAGATACCTACACCACCAACAAGAGTTACCTTTGGACGCTGGGCTTCATTGGCCTACTGATCATAGTCATAGCCTGTATCAACTTTGTGAACCTGGCCACCGCAAAAGGAGTAAAGCGATCGCTTGAGATCGGAATGCGAAAGATCCTGGGCGGGTCCAAGCAACACATCTTGGGGCAATTCATGAGCGAATCCTTTCTTTTAGCCATCGTGGCCTTGGGTTTAGGATTATTGCTGGCGCAATACAGCTTTCCCTATTTCAGTGAGTTGACAAATTTGAATATCGGCAATGACTTCGTTTATAGCCCCATTCTATGGTTATTTATCCTTGGGCTCTTGGTCTTTATCTGTCTGAGTATGGGATTGTATCCAGCCATGCTTTTCTCCAAATTCCAACCCTTACAAGTTATACGAGGAAAAGTGATGGCTAGTCCTTCAAAGGGGGTGAGCCTGCGTAGAGGATTAATTGCTTTTCAATTGGTTATTTCACAAGTCCTAATCATCGCAGCCATCGTAATTGGATCCCAATTGGATTACTTCCAAAGCAAAGATTTAGGCTTTGAAAAGGAATCATTGATGGTAGTAAAAGTACTGGGTAATATTCCCATAGAAAAGCGTTTGGCTTTAAAGCAAAAGTTTGAACAACTCTCCTTTGTGGAGGAGACGACACTCAGTTCACACATCCCCATGTCAGCCGGCCATGGATCGACCGGTCTGACGTCCCAAGATTCGGAAATCAAGGATAGATTCAACGTTCAGTACATATATGCGGACAATGACTTCCTAGATGCGATGGATATCGAATTGTTAGCGGGAAAGGCCAGTATTTCTCCAATTACGGAGGATACAGTTCGAGGATATGTAGTGAATGAAACCTTAATCGGTCGTTTAGCCTGGGACAACCCTGAAGAGGCTATTGGGAAGCGAATTACTGTAAATGGAAGCGAGGCCCGGATAATGGGAGTCGCCAAAGATTTCCATACGCAGTCGCTACATCGTCAAATCAAGCCGGTGGCCATTGCCTATGGAATTCGCGACTATCCCTATCTAGGTGTAAAATACAAAACAGATGGCTTACGAGCCTCTGTGGGCCAAATGGAAGATACCTGGAAAACGCTCTTCCCTGATCGTAATTTTGACTACTTCTTTCAAAATGAACAAATGGGGACCATGTATGACACTGAAGTACGTTTTTCGAAGATTATCAAAGCTTTCACCATCATTTCCATCATCATCGCCTGTTTTGGTCTGATCGGCTTATCGGCCTTCTCCTCTGTACGCCGATTCAAAGAGATAGGGGTGAGAAAAGTGCTCGGAGCCTCAGTGCCCAGCATTCTTTTCTTGATCTCCAAAGAATTTATCTTCATTATGCTGATTAGCTTCGCCTTAAGCTATCCGATTGCACATTATCTCACCGGAGCCTGGTTGCAGGAGTTTGCTTACAGTGTCGATCTAAGTTGGTGGATGTTCGCCAAAGCATGCATCATCACAACGATCCTGACCTTGCTTACGGTTAGTTTTCAAAGTGTCAAAGCGGCACTCATCAATCCGGTAGAGTCTTTGCGTAGGGAGTAAGTGCTTAAATAGCTCCCCAAGAGCATGACGAGTGTTTAACTCCCCTGCGATGTGGGCACCACTTTGTAGGGGAGTTACCAGATGCTCATACTTTGCATGCTTCAAAATCAGCTCAGTTGCTAGGCATCGTACCACTCCTTGCGCGTGTCAAAGGGGAGTTGGAGCTTTTCCTCCACAAAGGATTGCAGATAATCCAATTTTCGGAAGGCACTGCCTATAAGGCTGATATCGCCATACCGTTTGTGAACGACACCAAGTTGGCTCCATCCTGGACCCCGAGCTGGCGCAACATTTTGGAGAAAGAAGCCTGTAATCTTATTGATATTCAGAATATTGGCAAAGCTTCGATCACTGAGTCCAACTAGCTTCAGCCTTCTATCAATCCATAAAATACATTTATCAGGAAAACGGGCTTGAATTGATACCGGTAAAAACCTAACCATCTCATTCTCCCTATATTTATTAGTCAGTTTGATCTCTGGTAATTCGATACATTCATCTAGCTGGATGTCTTTTTCTGCTGGTCTAAGTTCCAATAAATCAGGATAACTACGCCTATTAGACAGTGTGAAAACTACGCCAGGTCTTTGGTAGGACTCAAAGGTGCGAGTGGGATACACCAATCTAATTTCAATATCCTGCAGATCAATTCTACAATTCAAATGGGTCTCCCGCTCGTTGGCCTCCAGCAAGAGACCACCGCGCTTCAACAACCAGTTTTTAAGATCAAAGTAAGTCTGGGAAGTCCTATTCCCAAATAGCTCTGCTTGGAAACTATTGATGGGATAGTTCGGAGAAAGTTTGCTTTCGAAGATGGAAAGCTTTTCAAGCTCAATCCCCAAAATATTACACCTTTCCAGCTCCAGAAACGGGCGTTGTTGACGATTGTGTTTTAGTTTGAATTCACGCTTCTGTTTCAGTTTTGAATAGGTCGCTCGCCAGTCTATCCGTTCGCGCCGCACTCCATATCGTATGCTGACATCCTGGCCAGGGGAGAGATGATGCTCGGATAGCCAGAAATTAGCTGGTCGATCCTTACTGTACAAGATTTCGCATTCAGGGTCTTTCTTGGCTAGTAAAGCCGTGGAATCGATGGAAATGCCTAGCAAATTCTCTGCTTTTGCGAAGAGCGATTGATTAGTTTCTTCCTCTAGTGAAAGGTGATGTAACATGGGACCGGTCACAAAAACGATACAGTTTTTGTAATGCCCCTCTTTCCGCACATAGCAGACAGCATCCACCTCTTCTGGCCATATGATTCTATAGAGGGAGTGATTGGGGAGCGGATAGTGTAAGAACTTAGCTTGCATAAGGTTCTTGCTTGTGGGGAGCCATGAAATCAGATGGCAGGTAGAGCATCCTGCTAAGTTACTCATCCTCTGACTCCTTTCTTTATTAATCCAGTATTCAAGAATACGAATTAATGAAAAAAAACTATATTGCAACAGCGTTGCAAGTATAAACTAACCAAGATATTACACTTCTCTTTTCTCGATTTCACATAGAAAATGCTCAATACTAATGATTCAAGCCAGACACTTATCTAAGAATTACAACGGTAAGGAAGCAGTAAAGAACCTCAATTTGAATATCCGACCTGGAGAGATCTTCTGTCTTCTAGGTGCGAATGGGGCGGGTAAGACCACGACCATCAATCTATTCCTGAACTTCATTCAGCCTAGTAGTGGTGAAGCACTGATCAATGGCCTAAACGTGGCTCAGCAACCAACCAAGTCAAAACAATACCTGGCCTATCTGCCAGAGAATCTACAACTCTATCCCAACCTTACCGGTCTAGAAAATCTTGACTACTTCTCCGGCCTAGCAGGAAAATCGTACGATCAATCGGAATTAACTCAATTCCTCAAAACCACAGGACTACAGGAGTCTGCGCACGGAGAGTATGTGAAGCGATACTCCAAGGGTATGCGTCAGAAGGTAGGCATAGCGATTGCCCTGGCAAAAGGTGCGAAGGCCTTGCTCCTAGATGAACCCACCTCTGGCTTAGATCCAAAAGCGGCCAACGAATTTGGGGCCATTCTTCGTCAACTGAGCGAAGATGGGGTAGCTATTTTGATGGCTACGCACGATCTTTTCCGCGCTAAGGAAACAGGTACAGACATTGGCATTATGCGAGACGGGGTTTTGGTCGAACAGCTGAAGCCACAAGATATTGGCCACGCTGATCTGGAGAAGCTTTACTTGACACATATGAACTAGATTTCACTCCTTCACCATTAAGCTTTCAAGAGATTACCATGATCTGGAAAATTGCACGCAAAGAGATCAAAGAAACACTCCGGGAAGGTCGTTTCCGTATAGCAGGGATCATTGTCGTAGCCCTACTCTCGATAGCAGTAGTAATCAGCTACAATTACTATAATTATGTCCAAAAACAGCATGCTCAAGCTAGTAGCAATGCCCGAAATCTTTGGACAAGTCAAGACGAAAAAAACCCACATTCTGCTGCTCATTACGGCACCTATGCTTTTAAGCCCAAATCTCCACTCTCTCTGATCGACCAAGGGGTAGATAAATTCACCGGCATCTCCATTTTCTTGGAGGCGCATCGGCGAAATGAGGCTCAATTCATGGCGGCGGCAGACCAAACCGGCCTGGCACGCTTTGGGGATCTTACTCCCGATTTTATATTGCTTTTCATTATTCCTCTACTCATTATCCTGATGGGGTACAATAGTTTTGGGAAAGAAAGGGAAAATGGCACCCTCCAACTGCTGCAAAGCCAAGGTGTTTCACCCCGGAAAGTTGCCCTTGGTAAGTGGCTAGGACTATATATTCCGATTTCGCTCTTGACGCTAGGACTTTTCCTTTCAGCTGGTGTAATGTTAGCACTCACACCTGATTTTGGGCTATTCAGCTGGACCGCTTTACTGCTAATGGCCTTGGTCTATCTGATCTACTATGGAGTCTTTGCAAACCTGACCCTAATCGTATCTGCGTGGACTAAGAGTGGGGGACTAGCTCTGGTGCTATTGTTATCCCTCTGGATCATTACTTGCCTGGCTGCACCGAAAGCAGCGAGCAACTTTGCAGACGCCCTTTATCCTTATCCTACCAGACAAGAATTTATGGCGAGTGTGACCCAGGACCAGCAAAAAGGCTTGGACGGTCACAATCCCTGGAACGAAGAAGCTAAACGCTTGGAGAAGGAGACTTTAAATAAATACGGAGTAGACAGCTTGCATCAACTACCGTTCAACTTTGACGGTTATCGCATGCAAAAAGGGGAAGAGCACGAAGCAGAGGTCTATTTTAAACACTATCAATTACTCAAAGCGCAATTTCAACAGCAGAGTCGGTTCTACAGCCTTAGTGCTGCGGCCTCGCCCTATTTACCAGCTCGCTTTCTTTCGATGGCTATAGCAAGAACGGATTATGGACTTCATTGGGATTTTGCTGATGCTGCTGAGCGGTACCGACTAAAGATGATGGAAGCCTTAAATATGGATTTTGCCGATAACTCAGCCTACGGCAACTGGGCCTATAAAGCAGATCAAGCGCTTTGGGAAGGAATACCAGACTTTAGTTACACGCCTCCCTCTTTGGGGCAAATTGCCCTTAGCCATTTGAGTAATTTTTTACTGCTGATCACTTGGTTGGCCGTTTCCTTCCTTGGGTTATTCTGGATTACTCGTAGAATCTAATCCTTGTCCATCAATTTCAAACACCATGTTCAAATATAACTTCAAATATGAATGGAGGACGCTGATAAGAGACCGATGGGTACAAAGTCTAAGTTTGTTATTGCTAGCCCTCTGTCTGTTCGCCTCCTACAATGGAAAGCAAAAAGTAAATAAACGCAATCAAGATATTGCACAAGCGGTTACGGAAGTAGAAGAAGGGGACGTGGCAATGCTTTCCCTGATCGATTCTATCCAGGCCGGTCTACCGGTAGACGTACCCTCTTGGCGCCAACCTGTCCAGCCAACAGCGGTTGGTAATTATCATCCTCGGGTAGTTGCTTTCCCTGCTGCTCCTCTGGCTTCGGTAGCAACGGGGCAGAGCGATCTATTCACGCACTATGTCAAGCCTACACTAAGTGGAGAAGCCATGCTATTGAATTTCACTGAGCTCTCCAGTCCCGTCCAGCTGCTTTTTGGGAGTTTTGATCTATCCTTCGTTCTCATTTATATCTTGCCACTAATCGTAATAGCTTTTACTTATAATATTTTATCCGTAGAGAGAGAAAGAGGTTCTTTAAGATTATTGGCCACTCAGCCAATGAAACTCGTCCATTGGGTGCTCCAGAAATCAACGCTTCGGTTTGCTCTATTGTCCCTGATTCTAGGCGCAGGCATATCCTTGAGTTTGATGCTGAATGGCATATCCTTGACGGCAACCTGGAATGAAGGTCTTTCTCAGCTCTTGGCATTGTCCTTGGCTTATTTGCTGTTCTGGTTTGCCTTATCATTTTTGGTCAATCTACTGGGACGCTCCTCTGCCGTGAACGCCATAAGCCTACTGGGGATCTGGATTGGCCTAGTGCTACTTGTCCCCGCCGTGCTCAATCAGTTGTCTAATACCATCTATCCGGTACCTTCTAGAGCACGCATGATCAATGACATGCGTGTATTGAAGAGTGAGGCAGATAAGCAACAGGATCAGATACTGGCGGAGTACTTACGGAGCCACCCGGAATTGGTTAGTGTGGAAGCTGGAAACGAAGCAACTGCCTACGGATGGTGGCAACGATATTTTGCCTCACAAGACGTGGTAAAAGAGCGAATGCAGCCGCTATTGGAGGAGTATGATGGGCAACTTAATCGCCAACAGCAGTGGGTCTCTCAATTGAGGGTTTTGTCTCCTGCAGTCCTGATGCAAGATGGATTGCAGAATATCTCAGGTACGGCCAGCAGCCACTACCGAGATTATAGACAACAGGTAATTGCCTTTGCTGAAGGATGGCGTGAGTTCTTTCTGCCACTAATCTTCAAAGATAAAAAAGTAGATGCCGAAATCGTGGCCCAATTACCGGAGTTCCAATATGAGCCGACGCGATCTGGGCAGTTGTTTGGGGCCAACCTATTGTATATCCTGCTATACAGTGGCCTTCTCATAAGTCTAGGCTTTGGTCTTTACAACAGCGTGCGAAGAGAAAAATTGTTGCTCAGCTAGGTTTAAAATGGTATAGCATGATGAAAAGAAGAGCATTTTTAAAACTATCGGGCAGTAGTCTAGCTGCCCTACAGGCTACGGCATTAACGGCCAAGTCTTATCCACGATGGAGTGGGAAGAATGCTCCTGAGGTGGCTGTTATTGGAGCTGGCACTTTTGGCGTTTGGACCGCATTCCATTTGAATCGACTGGGTGCAAAGGTAACTCTATTAGATGCCTATGGCCCTGGAAACTCGAGGGCCAGCTCAGGCGGGGAGACCCGCTTAATCCAGCTAGATAACGACAACGCGGTCTATATCCGCAGTGGCATCCGCGCTTTCGAATGGTGGAAAAAGTTGGAAGAACAAAGTGGAGAGCGGTTGGTATTACCAACAGGTAGACTATCCATGTCTACCAATAGTGCTCATCGAGAAAAAGCGGAGGCTAGGAAAAAGCAGTTGAAATCCTTCGACATCGACAATACTGAAATATTAAATCAATCAGAAATTGCCTATCGCTGGCCACAAATCCACTCCGAGGACATTGCGGTTGCCATGTACAATGATGGAGGGCCTTCAGGAAGTACCTTGCTCGCACGCAAAGGCTGTCAAGTGGTAGCGCGACAATTGGAGAAGAATGGAGGAAGTATCAGAATTGCTCAAGCCCAACCCAAGTTCGAACAGAATGGGAAGATTTCCGGTTTGCTACTGGCAGATGGTAGCACCTTAGAAGCTCAATCGTATGTGTTTGCCTGTGGCCCTTGGCTACCGAAACTCTTTCCAAAGGTTCTTTTCCCAAAATTACAGGTACAACGAAGAGATGTTCTTTTTGTAGGAATCCCACCTGGAGATAATCGATTTTCCTTTCCCCATTTACCAGAATGGGGGGTATCTGGCAGTGGATATTATGGGTTTCCCGACATCGAAGCGCGCGGTCT
>CAJXPD010000148.1 GCA_913057785.1 uncultured Lewinella sp.
TCTCTAAGCCTGCCGGAGGTTTAACGATAGCAGCGGGATCCAGTGTAGCCAAGTTGCCGATTTCTGGTGGCGCCATGTATTCATCGGTATGCCTCCAATTCGAGTGGATAAGCTCTACTCTTTCTTGTAGATTAGCCCGAACATCCTCGGGGAGATTAGCATGTATGATAGCGGGCTGGTCCACAAACCGATACCAGTAGTAGGTGACGGTACTACCATCCCCTAAGTCGGCGGTGAATGGCCCCGCTGAGGGGCCAGGCTTGTTCCAAGGTCCATTCGGATCTTGCCATTGGCAATCCGGCTCTAAGGGCGTCAAATAGGTAATCTCAGTTCTTGGCGATAAGGGTACTTCCGTATTGAGCAAATTGGTAGATAAAGGGACAGCATCTTCAGTAATATTTCGCCATACATTATCTGCCTCAAGTCTGAAATATTCTGGTAGGATAAACATACCGTCTCTCTTGGCAACCGTATTGAGATCATATTCAAATCCCATGATTTTCTCATTCAGTTGAATATTATCAATGTAATCCAAGTCAATCCCATATTCCAATCCGTCTCCAACGATTTCCCCAGCCATAAAGCCTCCATTATCAATAAAGGAAGCATTATAAGTACCTGACTGCATACTCTCCGGTGCTACCACTTCACCACCATCAAACCAGGACAGCATGTCATTCCAAAGTGCATTTGGAGAGTAGACAGAAATTTGATTCAAAATCATCGAGTTATCTTCATCACTTGCTGGGAATTGTAATCTTTCTATTTTGGCATACCTGTTTCCATCACCATCTTGAGACATCACGGCCGGTGATAGTGCATGTTCGATACCAAAGCCTATATTGGGGTTTGAGGGTCTTGTATCCAAAAATAAACCTTCCAAGGAGGGGTCCAGTACTACCGGCTCAGTCCAGAAAGTTGGCAAAAAGAAGGTTGCAGGGCCTTTAAAATTGGTTGCGTTTAAGAATAATGTCCAGCACTGATTACCGGTTTCGATATCTACTCCATTGGTTTGCTCTAATACATCAGTCAAGGGTAAAGGCGTGTAACCATAGCCCAGCATTTCACCATTAAGACTCTGAGCCATATTCAATCCATCAGGCGCCCACAGCAACCTATTAGACAATTGAGCTACTCCGAGCTTACCTCTAACCGTACTCCAATCTCTTTGTCCATTGGCTAACATGGAGCTAGCCCCCGCACCAGGTCCATTCGCCCAGGCATGGAAATTATGAGAAACACCACCCATAATGAACTTTGGCACCTTAGTACCAAAACGAGTGTCAAGCCACCAGCCTAAACCTCCTTCAATAGTGGTATAAAATTGATCAGGTTCATTGCCCGTTCGCCGGGTAGTGAGCCAACAACCCGCAAGCCCCATCTGGAAATCTGCCGGTCCTGGGTAGTTCTCGAAAATAGGCCAAGCCGCGCTGTACAAGGTATAGCCAGCACCAAAGGTCTGATCGCTGATGTTTTCAATATTGATCCAGGTAAACCCTGTTCTTTCAGCATTAACCAATTGAGCATCGGCTCGATAAAATAGCATTAAAAAAAAAGTAATAAGTAGAATGGTCGACAAGCGGTAATTCATAATATCGTTGCTAGTTTTTGAGAAGCCTAAATGTGAGCTTAAGCCAGCCAAAGGTAGGAATGTGATAGGAATAATGGTAAGATATGCGCCGGAGAGTACAGGAGACTTATCAAGGTCTATTACAAATATATTTGACTTAAATTATATACCTTCGTCAAAATAGGATGCCGTACTGGTCATCCATTTTGGCTATGACGTTCAAAGTGGCTGTGCGCCAATACGTCTCATACCTAGCCCTTCACTTGCAATAGTCGGAAACATATTGATCAGCTTTTAATGCTCGATAAGGCAGTTCTTATGGGAGTTAGGTCTTCTGTATTGTCAATATGGTGTCCCCTACCCCAAGGGATGAATCTCAAAAGAAAAGAAGAGCATTAGCTATTATCTACCTAAATCCGCAAATGCAAGTTGAAATGAAAGTAAAAAAGGTCCTTACTTATCTCCTTTTGAC
Organism: uncultured Lewinella sp.; assembly: GCA_913057785.1. Lineage (GTDB taxonomy): Bacteria > Bacteroidota > Bacteroidia > Chitinophagales > Saprospiraceae > DT-111. The sequence goes on from CAJXPD010000148.1 coordinate 2,043, forward strand.
TATAGTCACACTACTGCTTACCTTATTCATCACCTATTGGATAGCTCCTGACTGGGTTGAAGACATCGCCGTAGATATATTGTATCCTACTGTGACTATCGAAGATGAATATATAAACACCGTTTCCTTAGAAATTCCGAAAGTTTATGAGCTAATGTACATAGCCTGTTCGCTCACAGAAACATTTAAGCAGGATGAAAATTTCATCAGTAAAAGAACGCCAAAGTATTATGCTGATGTACAGAATCATTTCGGCAGCTATGATCAGCACCCGCTAGTTACGCTGCTAGAGGACAAACTAAAAAACAATGCGTATTCTCAAGTACAACCAGCTATCCGACTATTTGCGTTGAATTACGATCTAGAGCAAGATAATAGCTTGAAGGAAAACGAAATATTTCATGTCAATCCCCTGCTGATTAAACTATTCAAATCAAAAATTTTCTACTATCCAGACTACAAAGCACAAATTGAGGATTTTGCTAAAAAAACAAATTTTCATCAATTTTACACCGATCACAACCAACACTATAACTTATTAAAAATCAAATACTTAAAACTATGTAACATTGATAGAATGTGGACCTGGATGGAAGACCGATTTCCTGAAAAATACGACTCCTACCGGATCATCTTTTCTCCTTTGACCGGAGGTTTCCACAACACCCTTCCAGGCTTGCAAGATCCGATTTCTAATTTAAAACAGACATGGATGTTTGTTTCACCCCCATCAAAAACTAATTTAGATACGCTTTCTCAAGAAGAACTTGAGGTTCTATCCAGCAAAGTTGAAAGAGAAGTATTTACCGAGATTGACCACAATTATGTAAATCCTATCTCTGATAAATACAGAACTAAAATTGAAGAAGCCATCCCAGATTATAGACAATGGAATCATCAAAAGAATGGCTACCGTAGTAGCATGTCTACCTTCAATGAATATATGACCTGGGCAATTTTTAGCTTATATGCCTTGGAAAACTACCAACCTGAGCAAATAGAAAAAATACTTAGTGTGCAAGAGGCTTTTATGGTAGAAAGGCGGAAGTTTATCCACTTCAAAACATTCAACCGGGAACTGATACGCTTGTACGAAGATCAAAGAGCTAAAACTGGAAAAATTGAGTTGGAAACACTTTACTCCCCCATACTAAAATGGATGGAAAAGAAACGATAAAACACTTGAATGGTGTGGCAATCCGGAATTAAAAGAAGAATTTTAGGTATTTTGAAAGAAATTGAAAGTACGCAAGGGATAGGGGAATGGCCTAGTTTAGAAGTTCAAATATCCATATGTCCATTGGGATACTGATCTATCTCGCCCCCTCGTTGCTTGCTTTCTATGAAAACCAACTTGAACATGCCAACATTGATCAAATCCATCTGCACAGGATTCAGTTTACTCCTTGCACTTAGCCTATCCAACGCACAAACCGTCTCCAACGAAGGCGTTGACCTTTCGAATTTCTCCACCAACTACTATAGCATTCCACTAGTCGATTTGGATCAAGACCGAGATCGGCAAGTGATTGTAGATATAGAGGAGGGCCAATATTTAGGTCACCCCACTACGCACTTACTGGAAGATGGGAAAACCTTATACTGCGTGTATCCCAAGGGACATGGCCGAGGGGCGATTGTCATGAAAAAGAGTATGGATGCTGGTAAAACCTGGAGTGAGCGACTTCCTACGCCCGCTAATTGGGCCAGTTCTTTAGAAGTACCCACCTTGTTCCCCGTGGAAGATGCGGGAGGTAAAAAGCGGCTGATCATTTTTTCTGGCCTTTACCCTACCCGAATGGCCGTTTCAGAAAATGAGGGTAACAGCTGGTCTCCTCTGCGGCAAGTGGGAGACTGGGGAGGGATCGTCGTGATGAGTGATGTCGTTCCGCTTCGTACAGGTAAAGGACATTACATGGCTTTATTCCACGATGATCAACGGTTCTTCACTGCTGAAGGTCGGAATACATTGGATAAGTCATTGACGCAAAATAACCAGGCCTTATTCACCTTATATAAGAGTCTATCTTTCGACGGTGGACTCAGTTGGTCTGCCCCTACTCCTATTTATAGTAGTCGCATGGTTCATCTTTGTGAGCCGGGTATTATTCGTTCTCCGGACGGCCGCCAATTAGCCGTTCTATTACGGGAAAACTCGCGTCGAATGAACTCATTCATTATTTTCTCCAATGATGAAGGCAAGACCTGGACCAATCCACGTGAGCTGCCCAATGCGCTCACTGGAGATCGACATCAGGCGGTCTATGCGCCAGATGGGAGGCTATTCATTTCATTCCGCGACAACTCCCCAGCCTTATCTCGCTACCGGCAATTGAAAGCGGCTTGTGCCAATTGCCAGGAAGAGCAGTTGTACGAAAAAGCTGGCCCCGTCAGTCCTACGGCGGGCGATTGGGTTGGCTGGGTTGGTACGTACGAAGACCTTGTAGAAGGTAGAGAAGGGCAATATAGGGTTCGGTTGAAGGATAACAAAAGAGGAAGCGACTGTGCCTATCCTGCTCTAGAAATACTAGAAGATGGGACTATCCTAGCTACCACTTACGGACATTGGAAATCTGGCGCATCGCCCTACATCCTTAACATTAGATTCAAGCTATCGGAACTAGACGCTCGCCTGAAGTAGACTTGTTCAGGCATAGAACAACTTGTCTACAATTTCGTTTCCTTATCTTTGGGCCGCAATTTGGGTATAGTTACACAGCAGTAACTACGCGCTTGAGCATAAGCTCCTCTTGAAGTCGGGAAAATCCAATTACAAAATGCTGTTTTAAACCCAGCTAGCTTATGAATACTGAAACGAATAAGACAGGATTAGAAGATCTATGGGAACGGAAGGTCCCCCAATCTCTAGGGACATACTTAGCTGTTGGCTTTGGCCTTTTGCAATTCCTTGAGTTTACTACCAATCGTTACGATTTAGGTGGGCATTGGGTTGATAAGTACTTGGTTGTATGGATTGCGTTGGTACCCGCTATAGCCATCTTGGCTTATTATGGGAGCCCACTTCGTCCGATATCCTCCTTGAATAATCTGAAATGGCCAAAGTTCATCATACTAACCAATCTAATTGTCGCTATCGGTGCGGGCATTTTTTTATTCAATGACTCCTCTTCCAATACGAGTGAAATCGTCCAGATGACGGATGAGGATGGCAATACAGTTCAGGCTGTAGTTCCATCGTTACAAAAAATAAAGACGATTGCCTGTTTTCAATTCGAGAATCAAACTGGGGATACAGAACAAGATTGGTGGGGTGTAGCCTTTTCCAATCTCTTAGCCCTTAATCTTGAGCAACGTCCAGAGTTTTATAGCGTGTCGGAATTGGGTTTAAATGGCTACTACAATGGCTTAGGACTCCCTTCATTCGTTCCTCCTAATATCGGTATGCAAAGAGAAATCGCTCGAAAGTCGCGCAATGACTATTTCAGCAGGATCTCTTATACCATCGAGGATGGGCAGTTTATATTCAAGGGCAGCCTTTACAACACTCGGGATGGAAAATCTTTATTTGACATTGACATAACCAACGAGGATCCGTATGCCGCTATTGACGAAATGAAGGAACAGATCTTCACTAACATCCCAGACGCCTTTGAGCCGATTGAAAATCAAGTTAATCTACCCTCTTCCGCACTGCTTACCAGCAACCCCGAAGCCCTGAAGTATTTTACCTTATCTCGAATTGCCTATTACAAGAACCCAACCGGCCTAGAAGAAGTCGTACGTCTAGCTAAGATGGCTACAGAAATAGACCCTGCCTGTTCTTTTTGTCACTTCTATGTTGGCGACCCTTTGTACGGGCAAGGAAAAAGGGATGAGGCTATCTCCTATATCAAAAATGCCATTAAATACGGCGCCTCTCTTCCTGAAAGAATGCAATTCGCTGCCAAATCAGTACTCTACAGCATCACTAATCGCCAAGATGCCTATTTAAAATTACAGGAGGTGCGTCGGAAGATGTTCCCCTTTGAATTCCAAGCTTATCAGGCTTTGGTATCGACCTACAAACTTAATCATGGGGTAGACAGTGCAAAGGCATTACTACAAGAAGCTATTGAGTACGGTAACTTGGAAAGAGGGCTCTTGGGTATGTACAGTCTACAACTAGAAAGTGAAGAATATGCGGAAGCCGAGAAAACGCTTGATCAGCTAAAGGAAGCATTTCCAGACCGAGAGGAAGATCAGTTAAAGTATGCTACCATCTACGAGAAGCAGGGGCGGATTGAAGAAGCAAAAGCAACCCTGGTAGAGCAAGAAACCATGGATCCATTAAACATGACCATTCAGACACGCTTGTCCTACCTGGATTTTAAAGATCTAAAGATCGCAGCGGCCAATAAAAGAGTGGAACAAGGCATAGAACAATCAACTACCTTAGTAGACAGTCTCAACTTCTTATGGATTAAAATGTTTTTTGCGCTAAAAACTGGGCAGGTTCAAAAGGCTTATAGCGCTTTAAATGACCATAAAAAACAGCAGCTTAAAAGAACGCCCATCAATAGGTTAGTCGTCACCTATTTCACTACAAAAGCCGACATGTATCTCTCTACTGGGCAAACAGAGAAGATCGACGAACTTCTGGCAGAGCTAGCCCAATATTCACCAGAATCAAAAGTAATTTATGACTGTACCGCCAATAGCCAAGCCTTGATCAATGATTATCAGATGCCCATGAGTGAAGAAGAATTTGTGAATTGTCGGACTTCCTATGCCGTCTATGGTAGCGGGGCTACGGAGTACTTTGACGTATTAGCAGCTTATCTTCAAGAGGATTATAAAAAGTGTGTCGAAATCTTGGCAGCGGATGATGGAAGGATAGAAAGATTCCTAAGTTCTGGTGGTCTATTCCTAGCCAAGATATATGACAGAGCCGGAGATAAGGAACGTGCCTTAGCGCTCCTACAAAAGTTGATAGATCAGAAAACGGATGATCCAATGGTATATTACCAAATGGCTAGCATGCTAGCGGATGAGAATTCAGAAGCTGCCAAGGAAAATTTAGGAATTGCCCTTCAGTTTTGGGCGCAAGCCGATGCCAACTATATCCCTTATCAAAGAGCGAAGGAATTGGCAGGGAAACTTGGATTAGCCCCCTCCTAGCCTTTAAAAAGCATTAAATATAAGGCATAAGTGATCTCAAATTATACTGTTTATATTCTTTGTGGTTGCCAACTAGGTGGTCGTCATGATTTTCCAGATACTTGAGATAATCGGTACATGGCAAGCCAATTTGCGCTCTTGACCCTGCACTTCTTTGATCAGGACTACAATTCCTTGAAGTTTGAATAGAAAAATTTAACTAACTAAATCTATTCAAATGTCAACACCAATGAATCCACTACCAGGCTTTGGGCCTCCAATGGGTGGACATACCCTAGTAAGAACTTTGGCAAATAGCCATTTTATGAATGACCTTTTACACTTCGGTCATAATCAATCGACTCAGTCTATGGCGCACTTGAGCACTCTGGATGAAGCAGACCGAAAAAAGGCTATTAAGACTGTTCATAACTACAAGGATCATATCCTTCCTGCTCATGAACATTCCCACACCCCCCTTAGCCCCGCAGATTTCAATAAATTGATGTCAGCTATGGGCTTGTCTCATACGATTCACTCCTTCACTAATCTCATGCAGGGGGTAATCAATGATTTCAAAGCTCTTTTACCTTCACTACCAGGTTTTTTAACAATGTCATCCGCTCAGCAGCACCATGTCATTAGGATGGCATTGCGACAATCCCCTGCTTATAAGAAACTATATGGTCATGTAGGGCAAGGTAATCCAGCGGGAGGGGCAGGCACCCCTCATCGTGATAGAGAAATAATGCGATGCCATGTCACACTAGGATTCGAAATTGCAGGTATAATACTTGGTGCTATTCTTGCAATCGCTAGTATTATCGCGGGTGCCTTCACTTTGGGAATTACGGCAATTTTAGGAGTCCTAGCTTTACTAGTGCTGGTTTGCCTTCTGGTTGCATCGCTCAATGGTCATGAATCTTGTGTAGAGTCAGCAAGTCAAATTCCCAACTGATTTTGCAGCGAGTAAGGCACGACCTGCTAAATTCGGTATATACAGGGAGGTTTTGGCATTAAGTTCTCTGTTCATGCTGTTGCCTAAAACAAGTCATCCCGAACTTCGGTTTACACCAAAATTCGGGATGAACTGTCTTTATGCTTTTAGGGTAGCCCTTAGTCCGCTACCTCCTGTTTTAAGTATTTATTCAAGAAGGTCAGTATTTGACTATTAGCCTTTATCTCATTCTCCTTTTTGATGAAGCCATGCCCCTCATCAGGAAAAACGATGTATTCTACTGGCACATCATTCTTCATCACTGCCTCCACAATCTCATCAGATTCTATCTGCAATACCCTTTGATCATTTGCACCTTGTAGTACCATGATTGGTTTTTTCACTTTCTCGGCATGAAACAATGGAGAGATATTGTACAAGCGAACAGAGTCTGCCGTGTAAGGATCGCCCATCTCAGCATATAAGGCTTCGCGGAAGGACTCCCAGTAAGGAGGAATAGACTTCAATGTTCGCAGCCAATTGGTCACGCCAAAGAAGTTTACCCCTACATTGAACTCATCTGGGTAGAAGGTCATGGCGGCCATCGTCATGTATCCTCCATAACTACCTCCGATAATTCCGATCTTTTCGGAATCAATATAATCCTGCGACTGTAGCCATTTCTTTCCCCAAATACAATCCTTCAAATCCTTATCTCCATGGTTTTGATCGTCCATCTGGAAAAAGGTCTTTCCGTATCCACTACTTCCTCGGTTATTGACAGCTAGAATGGCGTAGCCGTGATTAACGAGATATTGGAGTAGAGGTCGATAGCCAACGCGAGACTGTCCTCCTGGTCCACCATGCACCCAAACTAGGGCAGGAGCAGGATTATCAGCTGAAGCACTAAGCGGCTTATAGTAGATAGCGGGAATTTCTAATCCATCAAAAGACTCAAAACGAACGACCTCTGCTGCCACTAGATCATCTGGGCTGATGTCAGGATTGGAGGTCTCGGTTAACTTCTTGAGTTCCTTGCTTTCCAGATCGTAAACGTATAGGTTATTGGAGGCTTTAGAAGTTCCAACGGATAAGCGGATTTGCTTTTCGCTCTCTGCCATACTTACAGATGTAATGTCTCCATCTGGAATTGAGGGAAGCTCAATGTTATTCCCTGATGCATTATCGATGAGGGCTAAAGTATTCTTTCCATCTTCATTAACTGCTACTACCCGATAAGTCTCGTTGTCACTTAAGTAGCTATACATTACATCCCATTCTGCCTCATATAAAGTCGTTCGTTCCCCAGTAGCTATTTCATACTGAACTAAGTAGGCGAACTCTTTCCCCACGTCCGTAATGTAGTAGAAAAAACGATTGTCTTGACTAAAGCCTGAACTAGAATAACTACCAGGATCTTGCGATATCTCCGTCATTTTATCATTTTCCCGATCGTACAGGAATAACTTCACATTGCTGGTTGTGATCGGTTGAGAAACGCTCCACATGCTTTCGTCTTCCGTCATGGCACCAACATCAAGCCCCGAATCATTCTGATACATTAGCTCCGACTCCCAGCTTTCGATGCTCATCTTATACAAATCGAAAAATTGAGGATTCCGTTTGTTGGATAGGTAGTACAATGATTTTTCATCTTCACTCCAACCACCAAACTGTGCATTCTCTTTCTCCCCTGGAGTCAAGTCCGTTACCGTCCCATCTGCTGCTAAATGGTAGATGTGTCTATTTTCATTTCCTCCTTTATCCGAAGAATAAAGAATCTCATCGGTTCCCGGAACATAATCAATAGCGAAGATGGATTCTTCCTCCGAGAAGGTAATTTGCTTCCGGCTGGAATCAGCAATATTGATTTCGTAGGCATTGTATATGCCAGTTTCATTTCCGCTTACTAGTAGCTTGGTCTCGTCATCTGAGAAGACTCCCCCAGTAATGCTTGTAGTTTGATAAAATTGTTCGATTGTGTAGGTCTTGACTGCTTGTTGCTCTTCTGTGGAGCAAGAAAAAATGAGTAAGAGTAGACCTAAAAAACTTAGGTTCTTCATGATGGTGTGGTTAATAGTTGAGTGGCATAATATGTCGGGGTTAAAATACGCCTAATCTCCTAAAGGCCAGTAAAAACGACCCCAGCATGACTCTTTGGAAAGATGGTTTTTCGACCAAGCACGTGTTTGAGGGCATTAAAGGCAAAATTCAACACTTTCCTGTTGCCATCGTTCACTGACGGTGAACGTCAGTGTCGCTTATTCTGCACATTTCAATATTGTCTACGAGATTTGTTGAAGAAGGAGAAAGATTTTCGCTGAACTTACCATCCTAATTCCCGCTATAGTTGTTTCTTTGTGAAAGAAACAACTAATAATCAGAACAACATTTGGTCCTGAGCACTAACATCCTCCTAACCACAGGATGCTCAGCTACCGCAATCTAGAAGTCCTAACCATGAAAAAGGAATTCATCCTGATCACTGGAGCCAACGGTCAGATTGGCTCGGAATTGACCGCCGCCTTGCGTGAATATTATGGTTCGGAAGTGGTATTAGCCACTGACATCCGACCTCCCGCCGAAGAAAATGGTCTCTTTGAGATCCTTGATATTCGAGATCAACAACGCTTAGCTGAGATCATTCGAGATTTCAAGGTCACGCAGGTCTACCACCTAGCCGCCATCCTTTCCGCCAAAGGGGAAACCAACCCTCGCTGGACTTGGCAGGTAAATATGGAGGGATTATTCAATGTCTTGGAATCTGCTCGGCAACACCAAGTGGAGAAAGTCTTCTACCCTAGTTCCATTGCTGTTTTTAGTGATAAAACACCTCGCAACAATACCCCTCAGCATACTATTTTACATCCTACCACCGTATATGGAATCAGCAAAGCGGCAGGTGAGGATTGGTGTAACTACTACTTCTTGAAATACGGAGTGGATGTGCGTTCGGTCCGTTTCCCTGGCATCGTCAGTTACTTACACCCCCCAGGTGGAGGCACCACCGATTATGCTGTAGAGATTTACCATGCCGCGGTGGAGGAGAAGCCCTACTACTGCTTCTTGCGAGAGGATACCCGCTTGCCGATGTTGTACATGCCAGATGCGATTCGTGCTACCGTGGAATTAATGGCTGCACCTAGGGAACAAATCAGAGTCAGAACTAGCTACAATCTGGCAGGGATGAGTTTTACCCCCGCAGAAATCTACGATGCCATCCGAGTCCATTATCCGGCATTCCAGATTTCATACCAGCCAGATTTTCGACAACAGATCGCGGATAGCTGGACTTCCAGCATCGATGACTCGATGGCTCGGAAAGATTGGGAATGGGAGCCAGAATTCAATCTAGAACAAATGACGGCTGACATGATCAGCAACCTAAATAAGCTAAAAACTTTACAATATGTTTGATAGTACTGCTCCCGTTTTGCAGGAGGAGATCCAATCCATCAAGGAAGCGGGTTTATATAAAGAGGAAAGGGTAATCACCACGCCCCAGTCGGCTGTAATCAAGACGGATAAAGGCCTGGAAGTACTCAACTTCTGCGCGAACAATTACTTGGGTTTGTCCTCCCATCCAGATGTGATCAAGGCTGCTAAAGAAGCTATTGACACACATGGCTTTGGCATGTCTAGCGTTCGCTTCATTTGTGGAACTCAAGACATCCATAAGGAGCTAGAGCGTAAGATTGCCGATTTCTTAGGTATGGAAGATGCCATTTTATACGCTGCCGCCTTTGATGCCAATGGTGGGTTATTTGAACCCATTTTGGGAAAGGAAGATGCTATTATTTCCGACACGCTCAATCACGCCTCTATCATAGACGGTATCCGTCTTTGCAAGGCAGCTCGCTTTCGGTATAAGACCAACGACATGGCTGACCTGGAACTCAAGCTGCAAGAGGCGCAAGGTGCTAGGAGACGTCTAATCGCTACCGATGGTGTATTCTCCATGGACGGGACTATCGCTCAAATAGACAAGATTTGTGATTTGGCGGATAAATATGATGCCATGGTTATGGTTGATGAATGCCATTCTACCGGCTTTGTCGGTAAGACAGGGCGTGGCACGCACGAATACTGCAACGCGATGGGCCGAGTCGATATCATCACCGGCACCTTCGGAAAAGCATTGGGAGGAGCATCTGGTGGATTCACCGCTGCCAAGAAAGAAATTGTGGATATTCTTCGCCAGCGATCAAGGCCATATCTTTTCTCCAATACGGTAATGCCGTCAATCGTTGGGGCCTCTATTAAAGTTTTAGACCTGCTTAGCAGTACGACTGAACTTCGAGATAAGTTGGAAAACAATACGACTCATTTCCGAAAAGCCATGACCGAGGCAGGTTTTGATATTCTTCCCGGGGTTCATCCGATCGTACCAATCATGTTATATGATGCGAAATTATCTCAAGATTTTGCTAATGCACTATTAGAGGAGGGCATTTACGTAATTGGTTTCTACTACCCAGTAGTGCCCAAGGGACAGGCTCGTATTCGCGTACAGATATCTGCTGGGCATGAGCTACACCATCTGGATAGAGCGGTGGAAGCCTTTACCAAGGTAGGGAAAAAGCTAGGCGTGATTGGCCAATAAGCAACAGCTCCGATAAATTTATTCTGCAATAGAATAGCGGCTATCTTTAGATCACTCTAGAGATGGCCGCTATTGCTTAGGAGGCAGCAAGAGATCTGATGATTACCGGATACACCATTCTCCCTACCCCTTCACACAACGCACTGAAAACCCATAGGTCGGATGCTGTGGTGCCTTCCGAATCGAGCTTTTACCTTTCTCAAAAATATAGGTCCAGATATCGTGTTCATTGTCCTTGGTCTTGGACATGAATAAGGTCTTTTCTCCGAACTTATTGTCAAATTCGCCACTGTTTCCATAGCCTGTAGGCCGGACAGAAAAACCGGTGCTATTGGTACTCCCATCACCAGGCCAATAGTCGGTATCTTTCCATAGCGGTGCTATATTATCCTCTCCAAGGATGAGCAACTTTTCCCAATCTGCATTGGTCGGTAAACGCCAGCCTTCCGGGCAAACCTGGCAAGCGGTTGGATAATCGTATAATAAGCCATAATTAGTGGTCTGGGCTGGATCTTCATTGGGGTGGAAATAGGCAATAGCCTTGCCTTTTGCATCCTTCGTGACGCGAAGATTTTCGGTCATCCATAGGAGCCCTCCCAGTTCTTTCGTAGGATAGCTATTTCCATCAACATCAATCACTCTAGAGCTCCTAGGTTGGCACGCTCCTAACAGCAATAGTAAGAATAAAAACAGTCGGTACATCTTGATTTCCTATTTTTCAATAAACGGAGCAAGAAACTAAAAACCTAAGGGCTTGAGCACCGAAAACTCCAATTCCCTGCTACGCGGGTGAATAATCTTACGTTTAGGTGGCCAGTTCTCTTCGCATTGGCTGTAGTTTCCGATAGGAGAGGCTTCTCCATAGCCATTCCAATGGACCAAAGCGATAATGCTTTAGCCAAATCGGGCTGATAATAAGCGACACCGCCCAGACTGCAATCACGACAAAGAACAGTTGATAGTATTCTAAATGATGGAAGTAGCCCAACCCGTACCCATGAAAGAATAGGGTACAAAGGACAATTCGTTCTTTATCCTTAACAGGTTGAAGGATGGCAGGGGCCGCCTGTGTAGAAACAGGGACTGAAGTTTGGAGTTTTTCCATGGCAGTTTTGGGTCTTAGGTAACCTAAAAAAATTGCAGGGAGATCCTAGCTGTTTTACTAATGCCTAGTGAAAGATATCTAAAAAAAGCGGCTTTGCCAAGGTGGGTTTAGCCACCAAAATCACAATCTATTTTTCACCTCCAGTCAGATCTTTCAAGTCCTCGATTCTTCGTTCCGTGATCCTCAGCATTTGATTTAGATAGACAATGCCCAGCATATGTCCTCGATACCCTTCCGAAACCCACGTACTCTGCCGCCTGCGATGGTCTAGCCAATGTTCTTGGTAAACGATAAACTCCTCTTGCGCACTTTTGGGTTCAACCCCATTGATAAATTTATCAAAGAGTTCCACCATAGTAGAATCAGCTTTTTGAAAGGCGAGGTTGAGGCAAACCCGGGATTCTAGATTGGTACCTACCATGCTATCGCAGTTGATTCGATCAGCGTGGACCATATAGTCCAATTTCCCTAGACGTTCGCTATCCGCAGTTCCTTGAGCCACTAAGTGCATTGGGGCAAGCCATAAAAAGAACAATAGAAAAGTAGTCAAATTAGAGGAAGGGAGAATCGAGAAAGGTCGAGCAGTCATGCAAAGCAATTGTTTTAGTATACTTTTGGCGAACAGGTATAATAAGTCCGAGATGATTTATTCCTCTTCTTTTATGGCCTTGTTTTTATTCCAGTGATAAATAAACAAGGTCAGTCCTATTCCAGCGATGGCTGTGATTATCTTCTCATCTAAAAAGGAAGATTTCAAGGGGGTTCCAGTGGCCCAGGAATGAATCAGACCTGCTAGTATGTAACCTACTAGTAGTCCTAAACTGATTTCAATATTCTTTCCTTCTTTACTATTTCGATCCCACATAGGCTTCGCAGTTTATAGGATTCAGCGTGCTAAGTTTACTTGCTATTAAAAGATCAGTAATTTCTTTGTTCTTTGCCTAGACTTTTGACGAATGGATCGTTTTAACCGATAGGTGGCTCCGATCAAAACAAAGAGCCATCAATAGCTCTTTTTAAAGCGATTGAAGGATTGCCAATATTTATCCTTATAGATATCGAAATCGACGGCGATCTGATCGCCAAACTGTTGTTGAAGAACATGAGCTACCAGTGATGGCTTGCGAAAATCTTTGCAGGCGAAGTAGAGTTTCCGCGTGTTCTCACCCGTCTGTCGGCCGATATTTAGGTACCCATCTCTGTCTTTCAATTCCTTCATAGCCGTCTCTTCAATGGTGGAGAGTAGTTCTTGCATATTTTCATCAGGCATGCCGTTGCGTGATTGGCCGTCATAGGGAAGTTCGAGATAAAGGACCCACGGGTGTGAAGCTTTCTTGTCCCAACGCAACAGGTCTGTATTCATGGAAGCTACCAAGACGTTACCAGATTCAAGTTCCGCCTCAAACAAAGTGTACTCATCATTTTCGGTATCGTAGCGAGTACCTTCATACTTTTCAATGAATTCTTTTTGGCGCCAGCGCAAAAAATCTTTGAGTTTTACGATCGGCACCAAAGGGGGGTGATCACCATTAGGGCCTTGCACATCAATACTGTCTATTTTAGTAACAAAGTCTAATTCACCTAAAAAATTATCCAAGAAAATATAGCTGCCATTGGTAATGGTCTTTTCATTTTCCTCGGTATAGTCTTGATGTACCAGTGTGATATCAATTTCATCCGGGTACTCGGCATGTTCGTTTGAAAAGAAGAACAATTTTTGCTTATCAAACTCATGCCCTGACATACTAATGCTCAAACCTTCAATATCCACCGCCGGCTTTAGCGCGGTAAACTTCCACCCCGGAATCGGTGGTGCAGCTGCTATCAATTCCTCTACAAATATGATATTCTTGATATTGCCATCCGGGGTAAGCACCAGTTCTACTGTACTATCATCGTACATACCAGTGAGGAAGAAAAAACCTTCTTTGAGTTGATCTAATTTAGGAGAGAGGAGGTCAAAAAAATCTTCCTCGATTCTTGAATGTTGTTTAACAGCCTTGAAGAATACCTTTTCCTTCTTTTGAAACCAACTCCAAAAGTCTTTATAGGTTTGGATTTCTCTTTCTCTACCACCAAAAAATTGGGACAAAAAGCGCATAGGAACGATTATTAAGCCGATTCTCAGGCAATTAAATCCCTTTTAGGGCAGAAATGCAAGTATTTCTTCGAAGTCTTTTCCTTGTGGTATCAACTGGACTCCCGATTCTACCTATTCCTAACTAGGCATTAATCGGATCCTGCGCCAGAATATCACGATGAAGCTGCCCTGGCAATAACCTGTAGACCGGTATTTGCAGCTTGTGTTTTTTACATTCCCGCAAAATAGCTTCGTCAATTTCCGCAGGAGAAAAACGAGACGAAAAATGACTCAATATTAAGGTGCCAATATTGATCGAAGCAACCATTTCCATAACCTCATCGAGGCGAGCATGTTTATTAGCCTTTTCTTTCATGGGAGTTGAATCATCCAGAAAAGTAGCTTCATGGATCAGAATCGGCGTATTATCCCACCGCTCATATTCCTCTACTGGTGAATCTCCGGAATACCCCAATAAGGTTTCCTGGCTTTCTTCTGAAATAAAGTTCCTACCTAAGGACTGGGCTAGTCGCGCAATTTCACTCCCTTCTAGATCTGCAAATTCAGGCTTAATTTTTCGTTTCATCTGCACCACCTTAAAGCTGAGACTTTTGCTTTTATCGGCTGGAGCTTGCACATGCCCATTGCGGATGGCTTGTACTCTGATGTCTTTTTTCAAAACCACCTCATCTCCGGGCCGCAAAGGCTCCCAAACCGCCAACTGTACATGATGATCAAATTTTCCACCAAAATCCGCCAAAGCGGGGAAAGAGCCGCTGTCCGCCGGATAATGAATGATAGGGAAACCTGGCCGAGCATTTAGTTGATTGAACTGAAGAAGTCCAGTGAGATGATCTCGATCTGCATGTGAGATGAAGACCTGCTTTATTTTTCTACTCTTTTGCAAAAGGCTAGCCGAAACGCCATCACCGGCATCTAACAACAAACCTAGTTCCTCGATGAAAAACCAAGTAGAGAAAAGTGCAGTAGAATATCCTGTAATTTTGAATTGCCCTGCTCCCATTTTCTAAGTATTTGAATCTGTTTAATGGTCTAATCTAGTCCATTAATGATCTTACATCATTATCGTTCCACCCGAATAACTCTTCCTCTGCACTGAATAGTTCCCTTTTTCCCAACGTAGCCCCCCCTCTTTCACGTAGACCACTATCTCTTGATCTTCGAAATACTTTGCCCTTGCTTTTTAGCAGGCTTTACTTGATCATCCTGGGCTAATACGATCGCAGCTTGAATCAGCTCCTGGACTCCAGCCCGACGATAATCTGCTTCCGTCCTTACCGGAATGTGCCGGATCCACTTTCCAGTACCCTCCAACAAGTTATGGGAGTCCTCCAACAAGCTTCCTTTATTAAAGCCCAAATTCAGATGCTCAGTATAAATGGGGATATGACAAAAACCGTCAGAGAGCTTCTCGGATAGAGTGAAGACCGCAGTCAGTGCATGCGTATGATATAGGAGCTCATTAGCCTCCGGGTATTGTGCCCAGACAAAGTGCCTTAGTTCAGTAAATAGCTCGATCAAAGCCTGATCCTTATCCTTCAGATAATATAGAAAGTCGGGATGTATGGGTTTTTCTGCTAGCATAAATTGCTTTTATCAATTGGAGATCATTCTTCCGCGAATTTACAAAGAGGGCTAGACTTTTCCAGCCCGACGCTACGGCTTAGCGAGGTCAAGCGATCGCGGCTATAAACTTGGCGTAAAATATCAACTTCATGTCTTTCGAAGCCTGCTAATTGCAACAAAAAGATAATCATGAAAAACATCCGATGGAGTCTTTATCTAGTTTTGTTGCTTGTGGCTTCTTCCTGTAAAACAGCAGATATCAGCCAGTTCTCGGACCTACCTGATGTTGAATCTCAAAGAATTGCGGAAACCAAGCTTAAAGAAGTAATCGAGGCACAAGGTTTTAATGTATTGCAGAAAAAAAATGTGTATCAGTTCAAAGCCACGGATCACTGGCCTGGCTGGATGGGCGGGCTGGCAAAAATATGGCCTGATAAAGCCACCAATTTCCTATTCAAACACAACTTCAACACTTTTGATGGGAGTGCTTTGTTTTTAGACGGGAAAAAAGAGGGCGATTTAATTGGCGTGCAATCTTGGATGTATTACGAAAAAGGAAAGGACAAGGCCAACATCGAAAATGCCGATACCGGGGAGAAATTCAACAAATTAGAATTTGGCTTGGTGGTATTCCATTACTTCCTCGAACTCCCTTATCGCCTCTATCACGCCCCGATCAAGCGTTTCTATGGCCAGCGAGAGTGGAAGGGCCAAACTTACGACCTTGTCTTTGCCACCTGGGGAACTGAAACGGCCAATCCCGATTTTGATCAATATATACTGTGGATCAATACGAATACGCAGCTAGTCGATTATTGCATTTATACCTTACGGGAAAACAACAGTGCTTTTACCCGGCATAAATATGGCTCCATTGCCTATCAAAATTATAGAAATATTGAGGGATTTCTAGTTCCGTATAACATGCCCATCTTATTGGACGATGGAGTAGTGAAGAAAAAATCTCTGGACAAGTATTTTCATCAGTTCACTATCCAAGAATTTACTTTCGGTGGGTTTGAGGAACAAGAGCTCTATCCGCTACCTGATATCCCCAAGATGATAGATAGTAAATAGTTAGACCTGCATCTGGGACTAAGTTGCTCAGCGGCTTACTCCCAGATGTAGGCTTTCTATTGGTCCTATTTAGCTGCCTCAATTAAGACGATGTCATATGGGCTATCTATCTGAATTTTCCCGCCTTCCACCTTTGTCACTGTTCCCGAATAAAAATCTCTTACGCTGGCCCCTTCTTTAAAAGTATCATAGACAGCGATGTCTTTAACGCCCTTGTCCAAGTCTAACCCGATTAAGACTTTGTCTTCTTTTCGTTTATTTAGAGGAAGAGTTCTTTTAAAAAGATAAGGCATAGCTTGCAATTGCTGATGCTGGCCTGCACCAATAGCCAGATGCCTTTTTCTAAATTGCCCCAGCTTTTGCCAATGAGTTAGCAAATCTTTGTAGGACTGTTTATCAAGGTCATCCCAATTCATAAAGGAGCGTAAATTGGCATCTCCGTTTGCTCCTTCAACAACTAGCGGACGAGCCGTTTCATCGCCATAATATATCTGAGCCGCCCCTGGTGATAGCATTAACTTGGTAGCTGTCTCTTGACTTTTGACACGCTGAGGATCAAAAGGACTTCCATCGTCATGAGAAGTCAAGTAATTCAAGACACCCACCGATTGCATACTATCCTTATTTAGAATTTCGCTGTACTTACTAAATAGACTTTCGTAGGTATTTGTAGCATCGTATTTGAAGGAAAAATTAATCAGGCTTTCAAAACCATTGGCAAAGAAGTCTACTTTTTGATCTCCGTAATCATACATTTTTTCCGCCTCTATCTGGTATCCATATACCTCTCCTACCATATAAAAGTCTTCTGCATCTAATACCTTGGATGGATTTGCAGCTTTCCATTCAAAAAAAGCCATTCGACAAGCTTCTTTTAATTCCTTCCAAATTCCCGCTTCGGTGTGTTTCACGGTATCTACTCGAAAGCCATCAATGCCATATTTACGAATCCAATCCGTCAACCATTTAATGATATAAAATCGAGGCGCCCGTGGGTACCCTGTTTTTTCAAAAAAGGCATCTAATGCTTTTTCCTCTTCCGCTAAACGTCCCTCTGCTGACCATTTTTCTTTCAGGAAAGGGGGAAGTTCAACGACGGCATCGCTGTCCGTTCTCACATCTGGTAAATTTTCAACTAAAGTACAGGCGACTGTCGTTTCAAGATCTTGATAGGTACACTTAGGCTTGGTGCGCACCCAGCTATCGGGCCATTGTGTATCTACATCCGTGACAGGTCCGGTATGATTGATAACTACGTCCATTAAAATTCGGATCCCTCGCTGGTGAGCAGCAGCCACAAGTGCTGCGAAGTCCTGTTCCGTACCAAAATTGGGGTCTAAGGTCGTCCAGTCCTTTGCCCAATATCCGTGATAAGCATAGGTTTTTCCTGTTCCTTCATCTGTAGAACTATGAATTTGTTCCACAACCGGCGTCATCCAAATGGCATTTACCCCCAGTCTATCAAAATACCCTTCTTCAATTTTTTGGGTAATACCTTTGAGATCTCCTCCCTCAAAGCTCCGTAAAACAGCACCATCCTTCTTTCGATTTAGTGGTAAATCATTGGTTTGATCTCCATTATTAAATCGGTCTGCCAATAGAAAATAAACCGTTGCATTCTTCCAAAAATTGGAAATCGAAGTCTCCCCTTCCGGTACTTTAATGGGGCCTCCATTCTTAACCGTCCCGCAGCCTGCTAATAGGGATAAAAGACAAGCAATTAGGTATTTAGTTGAATTCATGAAATGCTTTTAACCAACAATAATAATCATATCGTCTAGCCTAGAAACCTATTCCAATGAGGCTATCCTTCATTGACTGCCAGTTCCGTTTCCTCCTCGTTATCTTCTACAATTAAACAAAGTCCTGCTGCGATTAACATAGATACTCCTCCGATAACCAAGGCGAATACCGAAACGTTATCAAAAAAGTTCTTCAAGATAAACCCTAAAATACCTGCAGCTACAATTTGAGGAATCACAATAAAAAAGTTAAAAACGCCCATATAATACCCCATCTTCTCAGCAGGAAGAATACTGGACAACATGGCATAAGGCATAGATAAAATACTAGCCCAAGCAATCCCCACACCAAGCATGGACACCAATAGCATCGATGGATCAGTGATGAAGTATATAGACAGTAGTCCCAATGCTCCACAAACTAAAGCTAGTAGATGAGTCATTCTTCGGCTTGTCTTTTTGGCTATAAGGGGAAGTAAAAAGGCAACTAATGCTGCTATACCGTTATAGATGGCAAAACATATTCCGACCCAATCAGCCCCTTCATTATACATTGCAGAAGCTGTATCCTCCGTACCATAAATATGGCTAGTCACCGCAGAAGTCGTATAGATCCACATCGCAAACAGGGCGAACCAGGAGAAAAACTGGACAAAGGATAACTGAACCATTGTCTTGGGCATCCTAAAAATTCCTTTGAAGGATTCAATCAATCCATCCCAGATGCCTTCCTCTGCATTTTCTGCTTTCAATTTTTCAATATCATCGGGGGGATACTCTTCCGTATTAAAAACAGTCCACATTACTGCCGCAAAATAGGCTATGCCTCCTAAGTAAAAAGACCAGCGAACAGAATCTGGAATCCCTCCATCGTCGGCCACATTACTCACACCAAACCAGTTGGTAAAAATATACGGAAGCGCTGATGCTATAATAGCCCCTACACCAATGAAAAAACTCTGCATAGCAAAACCACTGGTCCGCTGTTCATTGGGTAGCATATCTCCAACGAAGGCACGGAAAGGCTCCATGCTGATATTGATAGACGCATCCATCAACCAGAGCATGATAACGGCCATCCACAGCGCCGTAGAGTTGGGCATTAAAAACAAGGCGATCGTAGCCAAGATAGCTCCAATGGCAAAGAAAGGTCGCCTGCGGCCCCACTTAGGATGCCAGGTTCGATCACTATAATAACCAATAATGGGTTGAATGAGTAAGCCTGTTACTGGAGCAGCCAACCATAAAATGGGTAATTCATCTTTAGAGGCTCCCAATGTTTCAAAGATTCGGCTAACGTTCGCATTCTGAAGTGCAAATCCAAACTGGATGCCTAAGAAACCAAAACTCATGTTCCAGATTTGCCAGAAGGAAAGTCTAGGTTTTTTTGAATTGATGGATATTGAAGACATTTCTTGTATGGTAAATTTTAATCTATCTATGGTATGTTTAAAGGAGAGAGAGAATTAATTAACTCCCTTAACAATAATAAGATTTTTTTCTAAACCTCCGTGTAGCCTCTTCATGCAAAACTGCAGAATTGACAGCAGTTTGCAGGCTATTGATACCAGAACTCCGGAATTTGGCTAGAATCAGGCTCTGGAGTTTGTGAGTGGGATAGTAGAGGGATGGATTGAAAAGCCTCAATCTTCCCGGTAAGTATAACTTCAAACTTGTTATCCGAAAACAGTTTGTTATCAACTCGAAGGTAGGAAATACCAGCTACGTGGGTAAGAAGGTGTTCCTGCTCGTAATTAGAAATTAAACCCTCTTCTTCTTTTTCAATTTCCGATCCTCTTCTTCCAAGAAATCAAGACTCTTCTCGACCTGTTTGTCGATATCCTTAACTTTCTGGATAGAATAGATGAGTGATCTTTTCTTCCCGTCAGTGATCTTTTCAAACACGGCCTTGGCGGCTTCATCTTGCTCCAATAAAACCGCTAAAGCTTCGGGGATTTTTACGCCTAATGGATTAAGGTCTTCTGTAATCTCAAAAGCTACTACATCTCCTATCTGCTTCTTCAACTGCTTCATGTAGCGAGTAGCCACAATGATGAAGAAATTTCCATCTCCCATATGATTTAGCCCACAGGAATAGGACACCTTCCGGTCGATGGTACAAACTAATCTGGTAGTCTTTCCATTCGCGAATTTCGCTACCTCTTCAGCGGGAATCCCCAAGTAGAAATACCCTCCTTTACGTTTTTCCAACTGCCCAATACGTTGTTCAAAACTTAGACGAGGCATATATTATTAGTTAGATGGCACAATAGAGCTTACAACGTAGAATAAGGAGATTGGTTCTTTTTGCTTAACTTCAATATCCTGACTTTCAATACCCGATTGATATGAACAACAGATATTTAGTGCCCTTGCTCTTAACGCTAGGCTCCTTTTTCTCTTGCCAACCTAGCTCTACCACTACCAACAATGAAAGAATTTGGGAGGAGGCTGATCGAAGTTCGCTACGTTCTGGGCTGTCTGCCAGCCTTGATAACGTTCTGCAGTCCGTTGCGCCCCTTTCAGAAGAACAATGGAACTGGCAAGCTGATTCCAATACTTGGTCGATTGCCTTGGTGGTCGAACATTTGATCACCCACGAGGAACTGTTTTACCGAGAGGTAAGAGTGCTTAGCAATCTTCCTAACCTGCCGGTTCAAGATGAATCAAAATTTGCCAGTGATGAGGCCATTATGAGTTATTCGGAAATAACAGATCAAAACCGAGGCAAAGCTCCAGTCTACTTGGCTCCGAAAGGAAGGTGGTGTGATAAGGAGAGAGCCTTAGCCAGTTATCAGGAAACCAGGAAGGCCATGATTGACTTCGTGAGCAGTACGGAGGCAAACCTGCGTGCCTACTATACCAAAAGTGGAAGAGGCCCCACTGAATTTCGAGACCTACATCAGTTGTTATTGATTAGCATTGCGCATACACTCCGCCATGCTCAACAGATTAGAGGCATTGTCGAACATCAGGAGTTTCCGAGAGGAGAAGATAAATAGTGCGCTACAATCATGCCTCAAAACTCAACTGACGTCCCTCTTTAGCTGCTTTTTCATCCATACCGGCTCCAATTGCCATGCCGATACTCATTCCAATTGGGATTCCCAATCCGAGAAAAGCCATATTATCCAATGCAGCGCCAAAAGCAGTTCCCATGGCGACGCCAAAGGCGCTCATCCCAATGGCCATCCACATGTTTCGATAGTAGCCTTTTGGAACGATCTTTAGTTCCTTTTCCAACAACTTTACAATACTGTCTTTTTCCTTTCTGAGTACTCTCCTCAATCCCTTTGCAGGGCCTTGAAAAGCATTAACAGTACTTACCTTCTCGTTGATCTCACCTATAATATGACTAGGGATATCCCTACTCTCCAGTTCGGCGAGAAGATTTCGGAAAGACCCATATTTCTTACTTAATTTCTCATCAGTTGTAATTTCTGGCCTGTTTCTCAGACTTTCAATTTCCATACTTGCTATGGTTTACTCTATTTTGGTGGTTTAAGCAAATTGTAATGTTCACAACTTAATAGGAAAAAAACAAGAAGTCCATAATTCTAGACTAACGCTCAAGGATATGCTACTAAAAGTCACCTCCTCAGGCGATCGAACTAACTTAGCCCGACCTTATGTATAAGCAGCCAACAACTGGCGCTTGATCGTTTCTTTGGTTGGCTCATCAGTAAAGGCATTTTTGATGGCCTCCAAATTACAGTTGAGAAAATGCTCTTTTCCCCAAGTAAATACCCGCTCTAAGGTTCCATACTCATCGGCTAGACTTACATTGGAAATTGTTCGGGCGTCCGTGTTAATACTGATGGAGATCCCCGCTTGGTAGATATCATTCACCCGATGATCCTCTATCTTGTCATAAACAGTGGTTTGGACATTACTAGTTGGACAAACCTCCAAATGTATTCCTTCTTCCTTGAGAAAAGCCATCAACTTGGGATCCTCAATGCTACGCACACCATGTCCAATTCGCTTGGGGTGAAAGTGACGTAAGGTTTCCCAAACACTATCTGCTCCACGTGCTTCTCCGGCGTGCGCTGTACATAAAATCCCATGTTTCTTGGCATATTTAAAGGCTTTGATGTGCTCGTCGATCGGAAATCCCGCTTCGTCAGCCGCAAGATCAAAACCGACTACATTGGTTCCTTTAAATGCTTCTACTAGCTTCACGGTCTCCATGCTTTGCGCTTCTGTATAATGCCGCAGGGTGGCTAGGATTAATCCAGCCTTTACCCCAGTTTTCTCCATCCCTTCTATCGTAGCCGCATTCACGATCTGCACCGCTTCTTGGGGACTGAGCCCTTGTTCAATATGCAAAAGCGGGGCGAACCGAATCTCTGCATAGATCACGTTATCTGCCTTGAGCTGATCGAAAAGGTCAAGCGTAACCGCCCATAGTTGCTCAGCAGTTTGCATTAGCTCTATTCCTTTAGCTGCTCGACTGATATAATCTGCCAAGTCGTTGCACTTTGCTGGCGCTATGTATTCGCTTTTAAATTCTTCTTCCGTAACGGAAGGCTTAAACTGCTTCACTACTTTGTAGCTTAGGGAGCAGTCTAGGTGTAGGTGTAATTCTATTTTTGGAAGGTTGCTATAATCCATGACATGCTACTTTACTGCCGCTTTTAGCATTGATAAAAATTGTACCCTAGAGGCTTCAAATACGACTTCCATATTAGGTGCTTTTTTCGTCACGTTGACATGATCCACCACGGTTTGTCCTCGAGTAAGGCCATCCGCAATAATTACTTCAACGTATACATCAGCCGTCTCCGTAGCCACCGTTTCATCGATAGCGATGGCCATGGCGATGGGATCCGGGAGATCAAAACCTGGTAATTTTGTCACATCGGTGGAAAAATTCTTTACTGTATTTTGAATATCCATGCAAAACTCCGCTAAAGGCGTGCCAATAGCTTTGATTTCATCACAAAGCGCTGGATCAATACAAGCGTGATTGCGGGAAATATCCCAGCCGACCATCTTCATCTTCATGCCTGAATCGAAGACCATCTTGGCAGCTTCTGGATCTACCCAAATATTAAATTCTGAGACGGGTGTGATATTGCCTCTGCCTTTTCCTACACCTCCCATAATCGTACACTGCTTCACGAGTGTCGCGATTTCGGGAGCCTTGGCCAAGGCTAGTGCTATGTTGGTCAAGGGGCCTAGCGTCACCAGCTCAATTTCATTAGGAAAAGCCTTGACTGTGTCTATAATTACATCTATCGCGTTTCCAGGAGTCGGGGTACGGCCTTGGAGAGACAGCCCAATGTCTCCCATGCCATCTGTACCATGTACGAATTGAGCCGTATGCAATTCTCTAAGCAAAGGCTGAGCAGCTCCGCCGTAGGTTGGAATTTGTTTCCCACAAAGCTCCAAGGTATAGAGGGCGTTTTGAAGGCCTTGTTCTAGCGGAACATTACCAGCTACCAGCGTGATCGCTTCCACTTGTATGTTGGGATCTGTCAGGGCCATCACTAAGGCAACAGCATCATCGGAGGCGGTATCGGTATCGATCAAGAAATGTCTCATCGGGCAGAAATATGTTTTTTAGGTCTTTAAGTAAAACAGGGTGATTCAAATTCAACTGAAAATTTGCAAATTGCAAGAGATTGAAAGGTTATCTCTAATCCTTTCTACTATAATATAAAGGTATGTCAAGGACATTTGTCCCACTGGCTGTTTTGACACACTAATGATAAGAACCAATACTCATATTCTCGAAGAAATTCGACGCTTGGCAGCTATCCCTTCTCCTGATTGGCGGATCATCAAACGTACTGTGAAAGCGGGGCAGCGATTGATTTGGCAAGGAGATGCCCCCAGGAATGTATATTGCCTGATTGATGGTTTGGCTAAGTGTTTTATCACGGAAGAGAATGGGCAAGATTTCTTGTTGGAATTCCTAGCTGAAGGTGAGATTATTGGGGAATTGGAAATGCTACGCGAGAAGGAGTATATGTCCAGCATCGAAGCCATTACTGACCTGAGTTTTTATCAGATCAGTAATCCTGACTTCATGACCATGCTGGAAAAGCTACCATCCTTCAATAAGCTTATCTTGGTGGAGCTAGCGAATAGAGTGACACAAACGGCTGAGCGCGCCGCCTATCAACAGGTCTACCCTTTGGAGTATGCGCTATTGAAAATCTTATATGTCTTCTCTGAAAACGAGCTTTCTATTTCCAAAAAAGACATGGCCGATTACCTCGGTATCTCTACGCGCAGTCTCAATCGCGTTTTGAAACAACTTCGGGAACGGGGCATTGTGCAAGCTGAAGAGCAATCCTTGATTGTTTCTTCTACAGAGCACTTAAAGGAGGCGATGGAGGCGTTCCATTGACGCTCATCCACACTTCCGAAGTCTTAAAGACTTCGGAAGTG
>CAJXPD010000149.1 GCA_913057785.1 uncultured Lewinella sp.
AGAGTAGGGGTACAGTACCATCGTCGGATGCAGTTTGCTACGCTTCCAAAAGGGGTTCAGATGTTTCCTTCCTACTTGAGGCAATCGGGGTATTACACCACCAATAATAGCAAAGAGGATTACAACTTCAAGAAGCCAGGTGGAGTCTGGGATGAGTCTTCAAAAAAAGCCTCTTATCGGAATCGAAAGGCTGGACAACCCTTTTTTCATGTACAGAATTTTGGGCGCTCTCATGAAGGGCAATTGCATTTTTCTAAGTCTGATATGAAGACTCCAACGGTAACGGCTACAAAGGAGGTTGAGGTGTTTCCTTACCACCCCAATACGCCTACTTTTAGGTACACGCACGCCAAATATCGAGATCTACAAATGGAAATTGATCGGCAGATTGGAGCCTTTATCGATCAGCTGAAGGCGGATGGAGTTTATGATAACACGATAATTTTCTATTACGGCGATCATGGAGGTGTACTGCCAAGGGGAAAGGGCTATATCTATGAAAGTGGAGTGCATGTTCCCATGGTAGTTTATTTCCCTCCGAAATGGCGTCATTTGGCCCCCGCTGAGCCCGGCAGTCGTCTGGATGGATTTGTGCAATTTATTGATCACGGACCTACAGTACTGCATTTGGCAGGTGTGAAGGTGCCTAAGGCTATGGATGGTCGTCCATTTTTAGGTAAAGGAGTGACCAAGGAAAAGTTGGATCAAAGAGATCAAACCTTTAGTTATGCCGATCGATTCGACGAAAAGTATGATTTGGTAAGGGCGATTAGAAAAGGGAAATTTAAATACATGCGTAATTTCCAACCCTTCAACTTCGATGGCCTCTTCAATTTTTATCGCTACAAGATGTTAGCTTATAAAGAGTGGCGCGCATTATTTGATGAGGGTAAACTCAATGATGCACAAAAACAATTTTTTGAGGTCAGGGCTCCGGAAGCCCTCTATGACATAGAAAAAGATCCCCATGAAACCAATAATCTCGCCGCTGACCCAGCCTATGCAAGCACACTAAAGTCACTCCGCAAGCAGCTCAACAAGCAACTCCTAAGCATGCCTGATCTCAGCTTTTTACCAGAACCCTATTTGGTACAAAAAGGTCTTGCTAACCCCGTCCAATTTGGGCAAACGCATAAAAAAGAGATCAAGCAATTGATCAAACTAGCTAATCTACAAATGAAACCATTTGAGCAGGCAGAACGCTCCTTAGCAAAGGCGCTCGCTAGCCCACAAGCCTGGCAACGCTATTGGGGGCTCATTGTGTGTTCCACCTTTGGAGCAGAAGCCACTTCTCTTTATGCAGACGCCCAAAGTATAGCCGAGAATGACCCTGAACCTTTGGTGCGAATGCGCGCCGCTGAATTCTTGGGACTGGCAGCACGAATCGACCCCATGCCGGTCCTCTCGGAGATTTTCTATAGGGCGAAGGAGGTAACCACGGCTAATCTAATCCTTAACACCGTAACCTTACTGCTCGAAAGCAACGACGATTGGAAATTCGAGGTGAAGCGGCAAGAGGTTCCGGCGGATTGGATTGATAAACCCAATGACTTGGTTAATCGCCGCCTGGAGTACATTGAAAAATTCTAATCCCCTGCGCTCAGACCTCCGAAGTTTCATCTTGCCTTTGCTAGTGGAAACTTCGGAGGTCTAGCCTCCCTTCCGAACCATACAGATTTTACATCATGTTCCGAATCTATGCCTCGTTCAGCTTTCTAAGCCTATTGCTCCTTAGCTATTCCACACCCTCTCCAACGGCGGCTCCGCCTCGACCCAATATCCTGTTGATCATGTGTGACGACTTAGGATGGGGAGATGTAGGATTTAATGGTAACCCGAACATTAAAACACCACACCTTGATCGCTTGGCCGAGCAAGGGATTGTCCTAAATCGATTCTATTCTGCCTCGTCGGTGTGCTCACCGACCCGAGCCAGTGTAATTACCGGCCGCAATCCCTACCGGATGGGAATCTACCACGCCAACACGGGACATTTACCGCCCCAAGAAATTACCCTCCCCGAAATCTTGAAAACGGCAGGTTATGCCACCGGACATTTTGGGAAATGGCATTTAGGCACCCTAACCCGAATGATCAATGATGCCAACCGAGGCCGCCCCCGAGATAGCACGAACTATGCTGTCCCAAGCTCGAATGGCTATGATACCTACTTCTGCTCCGAATCCAAAACACCCACCTGGGACCCAATGATAAAACCGCGCTTTTTTGATGTAGAAAAGGGAGAATCCTTGCGCTATGGTTGGGCAGCAGTCTCTTCCGATACACAGAAGGTGGAAAGTTATGGTACCTTCTACTGGAAAGGAACCGAAGAGATTGATTTACAAAACCTCGACGGTGATGATTCACGGGTGATCATGGATAGAGTGTTGCCGTTTGTGGACCGGGCAGTGGCTGAAGGACAGCCCTTCTTTAGTACCATATGGTTTCATACGCCTCATCTGCCCTTAGTAACAGGGGAGGAGTATCGGGCTAGGTATGCAGATTTTACGCATCAAGAACAGTTACTGTATGGCAGCATTAGCGCCATGGATGATCAGGTAGGGCGACTTTGGCAGCATCTAGAAGAGCTTGGTGTAGCAGAGAACACCATGCTTTGGTTTTGCAGCGATAACGGGCCGGAGGATAGAACTCCCGGCTCAGCCGGCCCTTTTCGTGAAAGAAAGAGAAGTTTGTATGAAGGTGGAGTGAGGGTTCCTGCTTTAGTGGTTTGGCCGGCCAACTTAGCTGCTTCCTTGCCTTCAGATTTAGCCATCAGTACTTCTGATTACCTACCCACAATTCTAGATTTTCTCGCCTTGCAACATCCGGAGCCTCAACGTCCAGTAGATGGGATTAGTGTTCGCCGTCAATTGGAGCAGGGGGATAGCTTGCGCAAATCAGCAATGGGTTTTCTGATACATAAAAAGCGTTCCTGGGTAACGGATCGATATAAATTAATTAGCAATGATGAGGGCCTGACTTATGAGATCTATGATTTATTGAATGATCCTGGCGAAACTGAGAATCTCTCCGATTCATTGAAAGATTTAAGGCAGGAGCTTGAACAAGACCTACTAAGTTGGATGAGGAGTTGTGCAGATAGCGACGCTGGGGCAGACTATTAAATGAATTAATTACACACAAGCTCCAATAAATATCAAATCTCAGGCAGCACATCTTAAACTAATAGCATCTTCTTTATAACGACCAACTACAACAAATTATAAAAGCGTAAGCGAGCATTGAGGTAATACAGTAAGAAAGAGTGTTTTACACTGCATCAAAAGGGATACCAAGCTAAGATTAGTGCCCATTCTCCATAGAAGAATATCATCTAGCTTCTCCCAACTTCTACTCTTCTGACACTCTTTTAACTAGCAGTCAGTTACAGTCCGTGCCCTTTAAGGACTAACAACTGGCACAGAAAACCAGATAGATATCTATAGGTAGCTGTGTTTGCCTTTAAGCACCCGCTGATGGTTCAACTACGCAAACCATGAACACAGCCCAAAAACTTTGCGTTTTAAGTAAAAACGCGGGGAAAACGATGGCTTCTAGAACTTGGATCAAGCGAAGGAAGGTATTGTTTTCCCAACAAATTCTTGCACAAACACTCACGTGTGTCCTTTGTTTAATATCCCTGAACATGCTCTACAGCCAGGAAGGGTTCATTATTGGGCCCAGAACCGTCTGTGGGGGATGCCACGAATATAGCCTTGAAATTGAAGCAACAGGGGAGGAGCGTTATGAATGGGTGGTGCTAATCGGCGACGACTTTGTTACGAACGTCGGTAATACTAAAGATGTAATTATTTGCTGGGACGAATTTACTAGCAATGGTTCAACTCCTCAAGAAATTCGCATCATTGTCAGCATCATTAGCGGTGATGATTCGTTTGCTCTTGAAACAGCAATAAGCATTCAAAATCCAACTTCCACTTCCATCATCCCAATTGACGCTCCCCCTTGTCCAATCTCCCTGGATAATCCCGTCGATTCTATTTCCTGTTCAAAAGTTTGTACGAATACTACGGTCACTTATACCTTAGATTCCTTGGGTGCCGGCAGTGGTGGCATATTTCGCGAAGTCCAATGGGATGTAGGAGGGGCAGAGAGTTTTGAGGTGGATTTTCAACAAAATACGGTCCGAGTTAATTGGGGCAGCAGTGGTGCCGGCCAGGTTTCCGCTTTTATTTTCGATGGAGCCTGCGAGTCATTCACCACCACTTGCGTACAGGTAATCGAACGACCCAAGATCCAGCTCAGTACGGACCCACCTTTAGAAAATAATGAGCTAACGATCTGTCGAGGGGAGGAGGTGCAATTCCAAAACCAAACTACTTTTGCCGATCGTTTTGAATGGCAGTTTGGAAGCCTCGGTACTTCAGATCTCGCTGATCCCATCTTCGCTTTTGAAGAATCAGGCACACATCGAGTGACGCTGGTCGCTTATAACGAATGTAATTGTCTAGATTCCACCTCGTTTCTAGTAAAAGTCCTGGAGTCCGAACAGCCAAGCATCAGCTGCTTAGGGACTGTTTGTGCGGGCGAAACAATCACCTATAATGCGGAGCAAACGTGTGGCCAGTACCAGTGGGAGATTAGTACAAATGGTACAATTATCGAAGGAGGAGGCCTTGCGGACGACTTTGTAACGGTGCAGTGGGAGACAGGCAGTTCAGGAGAGATCGAGTTATTGGTAGAAGACTGTAATGGTTTTTCAGCCTGCCCTAGCCCAACGACTTTTGAAATACCTATAATTTCAGACGATGCTCTTATAGAAGGCCCCGCCTTTATCTGTAATGAAGCGGTGGAGACATACAGCCTCCCTGCCTATTCCGGTACTAGCTTTAATTGGCAGACGAGTGCTGGAGGGATGATCCTGGAGGGACAAGGAACCAACGAGATAGTAGTGGATTGGGAAGGCGCGTTCTTGGGAGGAGTGGAAGAGGTGATTGTGGAGTACGAGAATTGCTTTTTGGGTTGTGGGGGGCGAGATACTTTGGAAGTGCAAGTCCGGCCGACTTTCAGCGTAGAAGGTCCTGTAGAAATCTGTGTGGGCAGTACATCTTCCTTTACAGCGACTAATGACGCCAATAACATGGAGTTGCTGGGAAATTGGCTGGCCCTGGACGTGCAGGGAGATACGGTGTGGCGGTCGTTTAGTGCCACTGCTACGCCCACGCTTGATGCTTTTAGTGCTGCTGGATCTTACACACTTTATGTTTATCCGGATGATCCGAGTGCAAGCTGTAATAGGCGTGTAACAAGACAACTTCAAGTACTAGGCCTTCCTGATAAGGTAGAGGAAATAGTAGGAGATACAATGTTCTGTCTTGGTCAGATCCACAATTATCAAATTGAGACAGGGGCCTTGTTTGATTATGAATGGGAGATAGTGAATGGTGCCACTTCAGAGATAAAAGAAGGAGCCTCGATAAATGTAGAATGGGGGCCAAGCCCTCCTTATAGCCTTCAGCTTACCCGGATCGCCAGAACTGGGGCTGCTTGTCGTTCTCTGGTAAGGAGCTTTACTATCAGCCCCCTAGTCCTTGAAGAGATTAACGGTCCTTCTGATATCTGCCTAGGCGAGGTTCCATCCTATTCAATCGATCTTCCGCCTCGCTATGCCCTGCAGTGGAACGTTGATCCCTCGGCTAGCAGCAGTCTATTTATACCCAATGACCCTTCTACGGTAGAGGTTATTTGGGGTAGCTCAGGCACGGGTACGATCAATTTGGATGCTTGTGGGCAGAGTTTGAGTAAAACGGTAAACATTAACCCACTACCAGAACCCAACCCTGTTTTACCGGCAGGTATCTGTAGCAATGCTACTGCTTCAATTAGCTTGACCACAACCTATGCCTCCTATACTTGGTTGGATGAAAATGACAACCCAATTGGTACAAGTTCTCAAGTTAACCTAGCTCCTGGAACCTATCAAGTCTCGGTCACCGATGCCAATGGTTGTAGCCAGGATACGGCCTTTACCTTGGTCGAATTGGCAGCTCCTATTGTTAGTATTTCCACACCAGATTTCAATGTATTTTGTAATACCTCTCCTCAAACACGATTGTTTGCCTTAGAAGGAAGCCAGGGGTATCAGTATCAATGGTTCTGGGACGGAAACCCTGTGGGGACAGATACTCCTACCTTTACGGCTACCGAATTTGGTAGGTATTGGGTAGAGGCTAGCAATACCTTGGGTTGTACGACCCGATCTAATGAAATTGTGGTATTGGAAGACTGTTCTGGTGGTGTTGGCGGCGGTGTTGGTGGTGGACTTTTTCCCAACTGCCCGGCTGGCGCTAGTCCGGATATCACGATCTCTCCAACCGTCAATTGCAATGAACGCACCTACGAGGCACTGACCAGTGGAATGGTTCCAGGTACTGCTACTTGGTTTTTTGATGACCCGGGGAGTGGTGCAGACAATACTTCAAACCTAGATAACCCAACCCATACCTATACGCAAGCTGGCTATTTTCGAGTCGTGGTCATTGCTGATTTTGCAGCAGGAGGCGATACCGGAGGGTGTTTTGCAATGAAGGTAGATACCATCCCAGTGGCGGCGAACTTCAGCTCTGGGGTGGCCTGTAGCGGAGCAGAGGTTTTCTTTTCTGATCTATCTACTTTTTTACCTGGAAATGCCGTACAAAGCTGGTCCTGGAATTTTGGTGATCCGAGCAGTGGTGCGAATGATGTATCGACCGATCAAAACCCTTCTCACATCTATGCAAATGGAGGTATGTATACGGTTACGCTCAACATTACAGCTGCTAATGGCTGTACGGCTCAGATCAGTAGAGATATTGAAGTGAGAACGGCGCCAGTAGTTGGTATTGTAGACCTGAGTTCGAGTTGTGAGGATGTGGCAAAATCTTTTGTGCTATCTTCTACGGAGGAACTAATCCGTGCCTATTGGGATATGGGCGATCCGAGTTTTACTGGGGAGGAGTTGGAAGGAGAATCGATCACTTACGTTTATCAAAACCCAGGAGATTATGACCTTGAGGTAACTGCTATCGATATATACGGTTGCCAAACGAACTTATCCAGTAGCTATACTGCTTTGCCAAATAACTTATCTGGCCAGATTGCCAGTAGTGTCCCTAATCCTATCTGTGCTGGAGATAGCACCTTATTGAGCCCACCCGCCGGGGCAGATAGCTGGCAATGGTGGTTGGGACAAAGTGAAACTCCGATAGAAGAGGAGCAAATTTGGGTTCACGAGAGTCAAGTGGTGATCGTTGACGTAGCTACTGCTGAAGGCTGCCAATTTCGAGCTGATCCCATCTTGGTGGAGTTTCAGCCCTCCCTAGAGTCCTATATTCGAGGCCTTGAATTCGATGAAAACGGGCAGCTCATTGCTTACCATTATGAGCAGTTCGAAGCCTGTTCCGGTGCAGATGTGATTTTGGAAACGGACGGCAATTTGCCCTATACTTTTCTATGGTCTAATGGAACCAGTGGTCCCCGTTTATCTTTCACCAAAGAAGATGGCAATGTTCTTTCTCCAGGTACTTATGATTTTAGCCTGCAGTTGACGGATGCTGGAACCGGTTGTAGTCAGGAAATTGGTCCTTTTACTGTAGTAATTCATCAAAATCCCGCAGGCCTCCTCATTGGGAGCGACCAAACTCCTCCACTTTGTCCAGGCACGAATATCAATCTCAGCATTAATAACCCACTTGCTTCTCTTTCCTATACCTGGAACACAGGTGAGTCAGGGACAGCAATAGTAGCAAATTCAGGTGGCAATTATCAGGTCACAGCCAGCAATGAATTTGGGTGTGAGAGCAAAAGTAATGTGGTTGAGGTGATCGATTTTCCAGCCATAGATCTATTCCCTAGTGGTTGCCATTCACGCTGTCGCCCAGATACAATTTGCTTACCCATTTTGCCTGATGTTGTCAATATTCAGTGGCTAAAGGATGGTGTGGCCTTGACTGGTCCTGAAGCTACCCAGCCCAACCTACCGATTGAGGAAAGTGGTACTTACACGCTGGTGATGGAGGATGTGAATGGGTGTACCCTGGAATCTGGTGGCTTGAACCTCGAGCTATTCGACGGCTTTGGGGATATCGGTGGAGAGGTTTACTATGATGTGAATGGGAATGGTATCATTGACGCTGCAGATACCACGGTGAGTGGAGTGGTGATTCAACTTTTGCAGGAAGGGGTATTGCAGGATGCTCTTCCAAGTCTGGAAGATGATGGTTACCTATTTTCGGGTATACCGGGAGACGATTATGAGTTAGTGATAGATACCAGCAGTATCCCCGTCAACATGATGGCGGACATTGTCCAACAAGACACCAGTATTACAGATTGTGCTGAAATGATTATAGTACATTGGTTGCTTAGCCGAAGGTGCATTACATCTACTTCCAATCTGGACTTGGTGGAATGTGCCGGTAATGAAGTGCAATACAATGGAGAAACTTATCAAAGCGATACGAGTTTTGTCGTAACTTATCAAGATGTATTTGGTTGTGATTCTTTGGAAACGGTTACAATACAATTCACGGAGGCGCTCAGATCAGATCTAGAGGTAAGTGTCTGCGCAGGTACTACCTTTACCTATGAGGGAACGGACTTAGCGGCTGGTGTTTCTCAAGAGTTTACCCTCACTACAGCTGAAGGTTGTGATTCAATTGTTCGAATCGAGGTTTCGCCTTTGCCTACTTTCTCGGAAGACCTGGCCTTGTTTGTTTGCCCAGGGGAATCCGTAAACTATGAAGGGGTCAATTTAATCGCTGGACAAAATCAGGTTTTTACCTTATCGTCAGCAGCGGGTTGTGATTCGGTAGTAAATGTCAGTGTGAGTGAAATCATCGTACCTACTACCAATCTTAGTCTATCGGTATGTCCCGGGAGCAGCATAGAGTATGGTGGGCAGAGTTTGCAGGGTGGATCACAAGAGCAATTCGTTTTTACTTCTTCTGCTGGTTGTGATTCACTGGTCAATGTAATTGTGGCAGAGGTTATTCCCGAATCCATAGAACTTACGTTAGAGGCTTGCGCAGGAGAAAATGTAGTTTATCAGGGAGTAGAAATTGCCCCTGGGGAAATGCGCGAGTTTACTTTCCTAAGTGTAGCGGGTTGTGATAGTATGGTCACGGTTACAGCGATGAGTTATCCGAGTCTGGATTTTGAATTGGAAACTATGGCCAGTTGTGCGGGACCAGGGACGGGAACGGTTCGCCCCATTAATATTTCAGGGGCTGCACAAGCAACGGCCTTTCGAGTCGATAATCAAGATTTCAGTACAGAGTCATTGTGGATGGAGCAAAATGTGGGAACACATAGCTTCACTATCCGGGATGATAATGGCTGTACCTATGCAAAGACCTTTGAAATTCCTTCTATTCCAGCCATTGAACTGGGCGTCGCTACTGCTCTATTTCCGTGTGCTGCCGCTAGTCTGGAAATTAGCCCGCAGATTCTATCCGGAGGAGAAGATGATTTGCAGTACGAATGGCAAGATGGTAGCACCTTACCCACAGTGCTCGTCGACCGCCCAGGAATCTATGAGGTCAACATTAGCAATGCCTGTGAATCGCTAGTACAACAGGTGGTGGTAGAGCCTGAATTTGACGCAAATGATCCAGCTTTCTTTATTCCGAATGCTTTTTCTCCAAATAATGACGGTCTCAATGAGGAACTAAAGGTATTGGCTGCACCTGATGTGATTATACAATCTTTTAATTTCCACGTTTTCGATAGATGGGGAAACCAGCTATTTACAACAGACCAGCTTGAACGAGGATGGGATGGTCGACTCAATGGGACCATGCTAGATCCAGCGGTGTTCGTCTGGTGGGTTGAGGCTTCTATTGAACGTTGTGGACAAATCTATACTATTCAACGGAAAGGAGATGCAGTGCTTATGTGGTAGGCAGGATGAATTGAGCTCGTCTCAGTGCATAGAAGTGATGTGGAGTGTCATCCCAATCGAAAGTTTCTACGAAGGAGAAACCAAGTTTTTGTATGACGTGGATAGAGGCTTCATTGCCGGGTTCAGCCATAGCAAATATCATTTCTTGTTGTAGCTCTTTAAATCCGAATGTAAGAGTAGCACTGGCGGCTTCTGTGGCGTAACCCTTTCCCCAGTGGCTTTCAATAAAACGATACCCTAGATCGTAGTATTGACATCTTCCTCCGATGGGTTCGGTGATCAGCTTCAATCCACACCAGCCCAGGAACTCTCCAGTGGACTTCTCTACTACGGCCCAGCGTCCAATTCCATTTTCTCGATATTGCTGCCGTATAAATTCTATTACGGCCTCTGCTTCAGCAAGGGTTTGAATCGGTTGATTCCCGAGGTAAGTATGTACGCGCGGATTGCTGTCTAATTCAAAGATACCCTGGGCGTCCTCCTGGTGTAGTTCCCGGAGGATCAGTCGCTCAGTCTCCACAAAAATTTTCATTGGTAGCTTACTATTTCGGTATCGGGCTAACGGTATACCCCGCTTTTCTCAACAAGGCAATCACCCCTTCCTCTCCTCCAAGGTGCCCGGCTCCAACGGCAAAAAAAGTAGGCTTGTCTGCCATCATCTCTTCCATGACCGGAATCCAGTTTCGATTTCGACGTAATAGGAGCAGTTCTTCGTAGTCGCTAATGCCGCCTTCATCTCCTTTCACCATGCGTTGCATCCCCTGGATATCTTGATCCTTATACATCTTTACCATCTCCTCCAGTTGACTGCTTTCACTCGTCGTATCATTTGATTCGATAGTAGCCATCAACATCTGGGCTTGTACATCATAGGGTATGCTATCGAAAAGGCTCATTTGAAATTCTGCAGTTTCGAGGCCATCTACAGCTTTCTCCTCCTCCTGGGCTAGTTTCATCAATTCCATTTCATAGGAAACGATTTCTCCAGATTCAGTGGAATTCTGCATACTCATGGCATCTTCAGAGGCCATCATCGATAAAAACATAGGCTTAATTCGTCCCAAAAAGGCTAAGGGAAGCCCCAGCTTTTCGAAGTGAGCTTTCACCAGCTTGTATTCTTCTTCGGTATAAAGATCCTTTAAGGTTTTGCCGTCTGCCATAAACATTTTCATCATGACTGGCATCAAGCTGGTAATATTACCCATGTCTTCCATATTGATCTCAAAGGTGATCTTTTCGGTACTTGATAAGGCCGTTTTCGTGCTTTCTGTTAGAAAAAAATCGGACTTGTTGATCATGTGTATGGTCCCAAAAAGGAAGGAGGGCGTTTCAAGCTCGGCACCGCTGATTTCCCAAAGAAGCGACTTGTCCTCATCTGTTGGAGCATAGGAAATGGGGGCTTCTTTCTGTCCCCATGAGGGATGGATGGCAACAATAACGAGTAAGAGGGTGAAAAAGCGATACATGTGAGAATGATTATTGGGACACGAGTCTAAGATACAGGGTGTCCTTTGATTATAAATTTTGATCGAAGTTTCTGACTACTCCCAATTTACGGGAAATATCGATATAAAACTCGCGGATCAGATCAAAGCTTAAGTTGGACTGGAACAAGTGCGGTTCCAGTAAGTCCTTGTGCTCAGAGATGGCGCAAAAGATCTCGCGATCTATAAAGGACAAATAGAAATTACGATCTGAATCACCCAAAAAATCGAGAATTTCCTCTTGCATGGGCTCCGTCAGAATCCCAACGACATGGGTATCAACGGTTGCATAAACAATGAATTTTTCCCTAAAGTTTAAATTGAGTATCTCATGATCGACATTGTTGCCTCTTGTCCAGGTAAAATCTTTGATGGCTCTGGTCAAATATTGTCGTTCTTTTCGTGGCCAGACAATCATGCGGCCTTCTACCTCTTCATTGAATTGCGCATGTATAAACACGCCTTCAAAGATCTCTTGTAATTTATTGCTGACCTGGGATACTTCTCTTACTCGGAGTTCTGAAAATTCGAAATCCATTTCTCCAATCTTACCTTGGAAGTGATCTTCTCCGATGTAATACTGCATAGGGGAAGAAAAAATGCCACTGCGCTTGAAGACCGCTTTGTCAATACTTTTCTTTTCATCATAACGGATCATACCGTAGTTTGGTGTATCACCGATGAAATCCAGGATCAAATTGACAATGTTGGGTTTAAAGGTTTGAATAAAGACGCGAATCCGATAGCCGAGGTAGCCAATGTAGAAGCCTACCGGGAGCATGAGTACCAATGTGATGGCGAGTATGTTGAGGTACAGCGCGAAAATCAGGAGGCCGAGTAAGACAATCCCAGAAAAGAACAATAGACGCAGCAGGCGTAGGCGCCGTCGCTCCATGCGCATCAGTTCAGGATGCAGCGTATGGTTATAGTACAATCTAAACTCTTCCAGTCTTTTCATCTCTGTGGGGAATTCCTTGCTGCCTTGTTGTAGGCAAGTACACTACATTATGGGCTAAAATAGATAGCTTTTACAGGATTCAGGATACCAATTGACATATTTTTAATATATATCTGCTCCTTTTTATGGCTTGGCCCCATTTTAGGCAGTCTGATCTAGGCTAGCGGTACTTCTAGATCTTTTTTTCACAAAGTACTGGTTAGGAACCAACTTTTCTAAAGGGAAAGAGACTCTTTAGGGTGGATTTTAGGGAAAAGGCTGTTGTAGATCAATTAAAAAAGACGTAAATTTGCACCCTTATGAAAATGAAGTTGATTCCTATATTTTGTTTGGCTGTTTTTTTGTTGGCCAGCTGCAAGAGTGAGTTCGAGAAGATCAGGAGTGGAGGTGATGCTGCCAAGATGCTAGAAGCAGCGGACAAATATTATGAAGAAGAGGAGTGGCAGAAGGCTCAAACGCTGTATGAGTTGATTGTCGGAAGCTATCGAGGGAAAAAGGAAGCGGAAGATATTTACTTCAAGTATGCCTACACCTACTACTATTTAAGAAGGTACCTCCTGGCCTCATATTATTTCAAGAATTTCTCTACAACCTTTGGTGGTAGTACCAAGAAAGAAGAAGCCGATTATATGATCGCTTATTCTTACTATCAATTGTCACCTACCTTCCGTTTGGATCAAACCAATACGGAAAAAGCCATTGAGTCATTTCAGACCTTTGTCAATACTTATACGCAAAGTCCAAGAGTGGAAGAATGCAACAAACTCATAGACGAAATGCGTTTAAAGCTAGAGAAGAAAACTTTTGAGGGAGGAAAATTGTATTTTGATTTGCGGCAATATCAGTCCGCAACCCAAACTTTTGAGAACTTACTGAAGGACTTCCCTGAAACCCCTAATGCGGAGGAAGTCAGATACATGATCGCAAAAGCTGCTTATTTGTTGGCCCAAAATAGTTTTGTAGAACGTCAGCAAGAAAGATACTTGGATGCGGAAGAGAAAGCGGAGGAATTTTTAGGCCGATATGATAGTGGAGATTACCTCAAGGAGGTCCAAACCATGTTGGCTAACAGCAAGAAAAGATTAAAACAATTAGAAGATGTCAGATATCAAAACCCAGGTGCAAGGACTAGATCCTAATGTAAAAGCTCGTGACGTACATGGCATGGCCGGCGAAACGGGTAACATCTATGAAACATTGGTAGTGGTTGCAAAGCGCGCTCGCCAATTGTCTGTGGATCTTAAGCACGAATTGCACAACAAACTAGAGGAGTTTGCCGTGTCGACTGACACTATTGAGGAGATCAATGAAAACAAGGAGCAAATAGAAATTTCTAAGTTCTATGAGCGTTTGCCAAATCCTGTAATCATTGCTACTGAAGAGTACATCGATGGGAAGTTGTACCACCGAAATGATCGTAATCGCAGAAAGCGTTATTAATAGCATTTCTAAGGAGTAGAGGGGTGAGTAAATCGCTTCTTGCGTTAACTAACCTTTTCTCTTTGACGGAAATACGCTTTACTGCTAGCTCTATGATAGGTCAGGACTATGAGACTGTTTATTGCTGCTAGCAGCACAAACCGGATGTTAACACCTACAGTGTTCTCATCCGGTTTGTAGTTTTAATAAGAAAAAAATGTCATCAGCTCTTAACGGGAAAAAAATCATACTATCCATTACCGGGAGTATCGCAGCCTATAAAGCGGCTTCTCTCTGCCGACTCTTTATCAAGGCAGGCGCGGAGGTGAAAGTGGTCATGACGAAAGCGGCTTGCGGATTCATCAGCCCGCTAACCTTGTCTACACTTTCACAACATCCAGTACAGACCTCGGTGAGCAGTGAGGAAGGGTGGAACAATCATGTAGAGCTAGGCCTCTGGGCGGATGCTATGATCCTGGCCCCATTGACGGCTACTAGTTTAGGAAAGCTGGCTAATGGTATTGCTGATAATATGGTAGCTGCAGTTTACCTGTCTGCTAGATGCCCAGTCTTTTTTGCGCCTGCTATGGATGTTGACATGTGGCATCATCCCAGTACCCAGCAGAACGTGAAGAAACTCCAATCGTATGGTAATCACTTGATTCCGGTGGGGCATGGGGAGTTGGCTAGTGGACTGGTAGGAGAGGGACGCATGGCCGAGCCAGAAGCCATCGTAAGCTTTTTAGGGGAATTCTTCAGCACTACCCAAAGTTTATCAGGCAGACATGTGCTGATTACAGCTGGGCCCACTTATGAACCCATTGATCCTGTCCGCTTCATCGGAAATCGTTCTTCTGGAAAAATGGGCATGGCTCTTGCAGAGGAAGCTAGTAGAAGAGGGGCTAAAGTTACGCTAGTGCTAGGACCAAGTGCCTTAAGTACTACAGATGGCCGAATAGAGATTCAAAGGGTTGAAACTGCTCAGGAAATGTTCGAAGCTGCCAAAGTGGCTTACAAAAGTGCTGATGTAGCTATCCTGGCGGCCGCAGTAGCAGACTATAGGCCAGGCACCGTAGCCGAGCATAAGATCAAAAAACATAGCGATACTTATGCTATTGAGCTGGTAAAGACGCCGGATATTGCTGCAGAATTAGG
The DNA here is from genome assembly GCA_913057785.1 of uncultured Lewinella sp. GTDB lineage: Bacteria > Bacteroidota > Bacteroidia > Chitinophagales > Saprospiraceae > DT-111. Next base: position 14,918 of record CAJXPD010000149.1, read on the forward strand.
GAAAGTAAAAAAGAATAGTCAGGTCAATATCGGCTTTGCATTAGAAACGCAAGATGGCCCCACCAACGCAGAGGCGAAGCTTAAGAAGAAGAATTTCGACTTTATTGTCCTAAATTCATTGCAAGATCCCGGAGCTGGCTTTCAGCATGACACGAATAAGATTAGCATTTTACATGCGAATTCTACTGCTGAACAAGGCAATAAGATGAAAGAATTTGAGTTAAAATCTAAGGTGGCTGTTGCTAAGGATATAGTCGATGAGCTAGAACTTGTCCTAAAGGATAAAAAATAAGCTAGTAACAAGACTACCACCAGACTACTTTCAACATACGTTTATAATCTCAAGATGATGAGGAGACTATTTTTCATTCTAGTATTATTAGGAACATTTAGCAAGCTTAGTGCACAAGAACTCAACTTTCAAGTAAAGGTCGTAACGCTTAAGTTGCAGACTGTCGATCCCAAGGTATTCGAAACCTTGGAAATCTCATTGAGGGAGTTTTTGAATGATCAACAGTGGGGAAATCAGGTGTTTGAACAAGAGGAACGCATTAATTGCAATTTGATTCTAACCATTCAGGAAGAATTATCTCCGACCAGCTTTAAGGCAGATCTTGCCATCCAATCTTCCCGTCCCGTTTTCGGAACGGATTATCAAACGCCCTTGATCAACCACATTGATAAGGATGTCGTGTTTGAGTACGAGCAATTTCAACCCTTGCAATTTAGCCGCAACCGCTATAATGATAATCTATCCCATGTGTTGGCTTTCTACGTGCATGTGATTATGGGCATGGATTACGACTCTTTCTCCCCACTAGGAGGGGAGCGCTATTTCCGTTTGGCTCAAGAAATCTTGAACGTTGTGCCTCAGAGTGCAGCCTCGGCTTTTCCAGGATGGAGATCAGTAGAAAGTAATCGTAATCGATACTGGTTGGTCGAGAACCTGCTGAACCCTAGAGTTCGTCCTTTCCGTCAGGCTATGTATGATTATCATCGTCAGGGACTTGATCTAATGGGGGGGAATCCAGATGGTGGCCGAGCCTTGATCACTTCGGCTATTGAATCGATCAGTACCGTGAATCAGGCTTACCGGAATGCCATGATCATTCAAATGTTCAACGATACGAAGGCCTTGGAAATCATCGAGATCTACAAGCGTGGAACATTAGAAGAGCAAAACAAAGTGATCCGTATTATGCGCGTAATGGATCCCTCGAACGCTCCTCAATACGCTGCTATCAAATAAAATACCAAGGCAGTTTAGATAATAGGGCAGTTGTCAGCTTTTTGAGTTTGTCAGCTGCTTGCCATCGTCTTGGACTTTGCTAATTGTACACAACTTTAGTCCTCTCCCTCCTGTTTAATAAGTACTTGTGAATGGCAAAAGGGAACGACTATCCACTACATTCTCTTTAATAGACCCACTCGACTTTGCCAAAGTAGACAGCTCACCTTTCCCTAAAACACTGCCATTTTTTGAAACCAAATGTTAACCTTAAATTTGACTGCCTTTCCATTAGCAGTTGTGCTAGCCCAAAAGCAGTAGATTAGAAAGGAAAAAGCCGAAATATTATGATGAACAAAAGTGTGGCTATCCTATTATTGGCCTTTATGAGCTTCACCTTCCTCCAAGCCCAACGGGACAATGTACCCGCGACGATCAGCTGGGGAGAGGAACTTCGCGAACCCGCCAACTCTTTCATTGCTAAAACGATCAGTGCGGGCCCTTGGGGCTTCAATATATTGCGCCTGCGTCAAGGCAATGTAATGAACGGGGACCAAGTATTCTTGGAACGTTATGATGAAAAACTTCGCTTAAAGAAGTCGGAGAAGATTGACCTGCGCTACAAGAGCAAAAAGAGAGCATTCGAAGATCTAGTGAAGATTGGTGGGCAGCTGTATCTTTTCACCAGCTTCAACAATCAAGTGAAGAAGAAGAATTACCTCTTCTACCAAAAGGTAAGTCATCGCCTTACTCCTTCCAGAGATATCGTTAAGGTCGGGGAAATCGATACCAAAAATAAGTATAAGCAGGGCAACTTTGATCTAGCGTTGTCTAGAGATAGTTCCAAAGTCTTGATCTATAACGGACTTCCATACAAGAAGAATGAACCCGAACGCTTTACCCTAAGGGTGTTTGATGACCAGATGCAGGAACTGTGGACCCGGGATATTGCCTTACCTTATAATGATAATGTATTTGAAATCGAGGAATATCGAGTGGACAAAGAGGGCAATGTCTATATACTGGGCATCGTGTATAAGGATGGGACTCGACTTCAGCGACGTGGGCAGCCAACGTATGGCTATACCGTCATTGCTTACCTAAATGATGGTACAGAAAAGCAGGAATACCGAATCGAACTAGAAGATAAATTTATCACTGATCTCACCTTCAGAGTGGCAAATGATGGAAACCTAGTGTGTTCCGGCTTTTATTCTGACAGGGGCACCATTAGCATCAAGGGAACTTATTTTCTCCGCATGAATGCGAAGTCCAAGGAGATCTATAATGTGAACTATAAAGCCTTTGATCTCGATTTCCTGACCTTTAATATGAACCAAGGTCAGAAGCGTCGCGCCGAGCGTAATGAGAGGAGTGGCAATGAAAATCGAGCCCCTGAACTCGCCCGCTTTTCGCTGGATGAGTTGATCATGCGAACGGATGGTGGAGCCGTTTTGGTGGCAGAACAGTACTATGTCTATCAGCAAAACTTTGATCGAAACTTTGGTTATGATCCCTTCTGGGGTAATAGATGGGGCAGATGGGGTAGATGGGGAAATCCCTATGGGACCGGAAACAATCAAACCAATTTCTTCTACCACTACAATGATATCTTAATTATCAATATCAAACCCAACGGAGAAATTGAATGGGCAAGCCGGATTCCCAAAAGACAGGAGACCATGAATGATGCGGGGTACTACTCCTCTTATTCGATGGCTACCGTTCGGGATCGTTTTTATTTCATATACAATGATAACCCGCGCAATTTCGATGGAAGAGTACAAAGTGGACAACGCCGCGTTCGCTACAACTTCAATGGAAGCGCCTCAGTGGTATCTTTGGCCGAAGTAAAGATTGACGGTAGTGTCAAGGTTATGCCACTATTCACGAACAGAGATGCGGATGTGATTACACGCCCGAAGATTTGTCGACAGTCTAGTAGCAAACATATGCTCATTTATGGCGAAAGAGGCCGAAACTTCCGCTTTGCTGATTTGGCTTTCAAATAGGGAAATAGGAACCCTTCTGGGAAATGGAATTGGTTTGACCAATAAGCACACGTGACTTTTTCCAGAATAAGGGTCTATAGGTAGAGTGACAATAGCTATCGCGAAATCCCTGCTAGCGACTTTAGGACTAAAAGAGGTAGGGAAACAGGGAGTCTATTGTCACACTACTTACATAAAGGAAATGAGAGAAGGATGATGGTGGTGAAGCGAGATGACAAACAAAATGATAGTTAGACGATTAGTTTTTTTAGGCTTAACCCTGGTAGGGGTAACAGTTCTGCAGGCGCAACGAGATGGAATCCCAGCTAAGATTACTTGGGGAGAAGAACTGCGGGAGCCAGCCAAGACTTTTATTTCTAAGACGGTAAGTGCGGGACCTTGGGGCTTCAATATATTGCGCCTTCGTCAAGGTAATGTGTTGAATGGTGATCAAGTCTTCTTAGAGCGTTACGATGACCGACTCCGCCTGAAGAAATCTCAGAAGATTGACCTGCGATACAGAAACAAAAAAAGAGAATTTGAAGATGTAGTGAAGATCGGAGGGCAACTCTACCTCTTTACCAGCTTCAATAATCAGGTCAAGAAAAAGAACTATCTCTTCTATCAAAAGGTGAGCCACCGATTGATGCCTTCCAAAGATATTGTCAAGATCGGCGAGATCGATACCCGAAATAAGTACCGAGAAGGAGACTTTGATCTGGTGCTCTCCAGGGATAGTTCCAAGGTGCTGATCTATAACCAACTTCCCTATCAGAAAAATGAGCCGGAACGCTTCTCGCTTCGGGTGTTCGATGATCAACTAAATGAAATTTGGACACGAGACATTACCCTGCCTTACAACGATGATGTCTTTGAAATTGAAGAATATCGGATCGACAAGGAGGGGAATGTGTATCTGCTCGGCGTGATCTACCAAGAGCGAAATCGACTCCAGCGTCGTGGTCAGCCAACTTACGGGTATACAGTATTAGCCTACCTGAACGGAGGTACAGAGACGCAAGAGTACCGAATTGAATTGGGCGAAAAATTCATTACAGACCTGACCTTCCGAGTAGGGAATGATGGCGACCTGGTTTGCTCCGGTTTTTATTCGGATCGAGGAACCGTTAGTATCAAGGGAACCTATTTTCTCCGCATGAATGCGAAGACCAAGGAGATCTATAATGTGAACTATAAAGCCTTTGATCTCGATTTCTTGACACTGAATATGACGCAGGGGCAACGAAGAAGAGCCGAACGTAACGAAAAGAGTGGCAATGAAAATAGAGCTCCAGAGTTATATCGATTTTCCTTGGATGATTTAATCATGAGAACCGATGGCGGAGCTGTGCTGGTGGCTGAGCAATACTATGTGTATGAACAGTCCTTTTACTCTTATTGGAACAATGCCACGCGTGTGAATTACTACTACCACTACAATGATATTCTGGTGATCAATATTAAGCCCACCGGCGAGATAGAATGGGCGAGCCGCATTCCCAAACGGCAGGAGACAGTGAATGATGGCGGGTATTATTCCTCCTATGCCATGGCTACCGTGCGGGATCGCTTCTACTTTATTTTCAATGATAATCCTCGAAATTTTGATGGAAGAGCGCAGAGTGGTAACCGTCGCGTTCAACTCAATTATAATGGTAGGTTTTCTGTTGTATCTTTGGCAGAGGTGAAAATTGACGGAAGTGTGCGTATCATGCCTTTATTTACTAATCGGGATGCAGACGTGATCACGCGACCCAAGATTTGCCAACAATCCGGTAGTAAACATATGCTGGTGTATGGCGAAAGAGGCCGAAATTTCCGCTTTGCGGATCTATCTTTTGAGTAAAGGGTAGATCGGAGTAGGATTAGCTATCCAGGCTTTTGGAAAAAAGTCATCTGGGAATAGTATATATAATAAAAAAATCGTATTATTAATTTCTCAAAAGTAGTTCGTGAATCACATCGCTATATTTGCTTCGGGTACAGGAAGCAATGCTAAAAAAATAATCGAACACTTTCAGTCTAACCCATCCATAAAGGTTAGTCTGCTTGTATCCAACAAAGCCACCGCCCCAGTTCTGGAAATGGCCCAATCATTTGGCATCGACCAACACGTGATTGATCGTCATTCTTTTTATGAAACGGAAGAGATTTTGACCGTTTTTGAAAAGTATGAGATTGATTTCATCGTTTTGGCCGGCTTTTTGTGGCTTATACCTACTTATTTAGTGGAATCTTTTACGAAACGCATGGTGAATATCCATCCTGCTTTGCTGCCCAAATTTGGCGGGAAAGGGATGTATGGAAAGTATGTTCATCGAGCGGTAAAAGAAGCAGGAGAGAAAGAGAGCGGAATTACGATTCACTTTGTAAATGAGAACTACGATGAAGGGGATATCATTTTCCAGGCGAGCTGTGATATTTCGCCAGAAGATAGCCCTGAAGAAATCGGTAAAAAGGTGCTACAATTGGAACATAGATTTTTTGCTACCGTAATAGAAAACATACTGGTCTCTCAAAATTAAAACGCTTCGGATAGGCTTAGTCCTCTTTCAGGAAAGTTCGACAAGCGTTTTACCTCAGATTCTTCCTAAATTTTGGTCTCTAAGCTTTACAATGAAATTCATACAGCTGACTTGGCGATAGCTCCGCTCAGGCTTTTCAATCCGGTTACGAGCTATTCGAGAGGTTTGAACGACCAAAAATGTTTTGATTCCCCATAACATATGCACTAACAACACGTTAAGAGGAATAAGATACTTTAATATAACCCGAGACATACCAACTCACACACAACCAATTTTTGAATTATGGTAAAGAAAATTTTTATTCTTTCCTTCGGTTTACTCCTACTCGCTGGTGCTAGCACTGCCCAAAACCTTAGCTGGAAAAAGCATCAGAAACTAGCCGATAACTTAATGGAAGAAGGTAACCTAAAAGAGGCAGCTGAAAACTACAAGAAGGCTTGGCAAAAAAAACAAAAGAAGCAAGAACTGATTTTTAAGGCGGGTGAAGCCTACTATCTACTAAAAGATTACCGAAAAGCAGCAGAGGCTTTTCAGCATGTAAAAGGAGAAAATAAAGATTTCCCCTTAGTCGGACTGAAATACGCTAGATCATTGAAGCAAGATGGTCAATATGACAAGGCGATCAAAGCGTTCGAGGATTTTGGGGAAAATTATACCGGTAGCGGGAAAGCTATCTTAGAAGATATTTTGCAAACGGAAATAAAAGGTGCGGAGTTGGGAAAAGAAATGGCCCAAACGCCAAACCGCAGTATCAATTTGGTACATCTTGGCAATGGGATTAATACAGATGAAGATGAATTTGCGCCTTTCCCGGCAGGCATCGATCAACTGTATCTTTCCTCTACAATGGGTGGTAAAGCGCGATTGTACTCCAGCCGAAAAAATGGGGTAGAGTGGCAAAAGGCTAACATTCCCAGTGAGTTTCCGGTCATTCAGAATGGACAATTTGCTAATAGCGCTCTCAGCCCAGATGGCGAACGCTTGTTCTTTACCATTTGTAGTGCAGAGAAGTCGCCGCTCGATTTTAATAGTCGTTGCGAATTATTCCTGATCAAGAAGCAAGGGCAGAGCTGGTCTCAACCAGAACGCTTGCCTGATTTTATCAATGCTCCAGGGGCTACAGCTACCCAACCGAGCGTAGTGCAGGAAGGAGGGCAGGAGGTTTTGTACTTCTCCTCTAACCGTGAAGGTGGAAGAGGTGGACTGGATATTTGGTATACTACTCGTGATCTCGGGGCAGATGATCTAAGATTTTCAACCCCCGTAAACCTGGGACCATCCATCAATACCTTGGGGGATGAAATAACCCCTTTCTTCGACACCAATGAAGGTAAATTGTACTTCGCTTCTAACGGACATACTTCCATTGGGGGGTATGATATCTTCTCTTCTTCAGGAGGTGAAAGCACTTGGACCGTTCCCAGTAACCTTGGTTTTCCGCTAAACTCAAGTGCGGATGATTTTTACTATATCCATAACGCGGATAAGACCAATGGTTTTGTCGTATCTAACCGAGTCTTTGGTGGCGAAAAGAACAATACACATCATGTAGATATTTTCGGATTTGATGTAGGAGGACAAAGAATTGTGCTGAAAGGAAATGTATATGCTCAGGCCTCTGGTGAGTTGTTGAATAATATTACGGTATCGCTCTACCAACTATATGACGATGGGACGGAAACCTTATTGGTTGAAAAGCCTTTCTACAATGGTAGTTATTTGTTTGAGCTAATTGCCAATCGCTCTTTCCGTGTGGAAATTAAGAGTGGAGGACATGCGGGTACTACTTATAGCTTCCGAACCGATGCTCCAGACATCACCACTTATGGGAAACCGGTATTCCTTGAAGCAGGAGAAGCGGAAGAAGAAGAACCAGCTATGGTCAATATAGAACGGCCCATCAATACCTCTCCGACCGAGGAAAATCCACCCGTAGTGGAAGAGGAATTTAAGATGGGAGAAGTGTCCCCAAAAAATGATCCGAATGCCGTTGAGGAAGAAGAAGGAGTCGTATATACTTCAAGGGGAACCTCTTCTCGAGATAATTTGGAATACGCTACTTCAGCTCCAAAGCATACTGGGACTTATTTCAAAGTGCAGTTGGCAGCCGTAGGTAAGTACAAAAAGACCAAATCTAAGTACAGCAAGGCCAAATCTATCGGCCGGATCGATACGGAAGAATTGCTTTCCAAAGGACTAACCCGTATCCTGATTGCAGATTTCTTTTCAGAAAATGATGCGATCAGTGCCATGGAAAGCTTACATGAAATGGGCTTTGATCGTGCCTATATCGTAAAGTATCAAGATGGTGAGCGGTACGGTCGAGTTAATTTGAAGTAAAATAAGGGCGTTAGATCGCCTCTCTCTATACAAACTATGGGCCCGTATGTAGCGAAAGCTGCGTACGGGCTTTCTCATTCTTAGAGGATTTTTATCAAAACCTAAGGGGAGTGAATGAAAATTCGAGATTTACTTACCAAAAGTGAAAGAAATTGATTAGTTTTACTTTTGGTAAGTAAATAAAACGATATGGGAGAGTATTCTTTAGGCGAATTTCAAGAACTGGTATTATTGATTGTCGCAGCACTCGATAAAGAGGCCTACGGCGTGGCCATACTGAAAAACTTGGAAAAGGAAACGAGCAAAAAGTTCAACATCAGCGCGATCCACGTAGCCTTGAAACGAATGGAAGAAAAAGGCTTTGTAGAGTCTCACTATGGAGGGATAACCAACGAAAGGGGCGGACGACGCAAGAAATATTACCTACTGACCGCACTGGGCAAAAAGATACTTGATGAACAGTATGAACTCCGAACGCGTATTTACCAACGGATTCCCAAAATTTCACTAGGCTAGTGTTACCACAACCTCCAAAATATTCACTCCGCTTTCTCCGCTGGTTTTGCCGGGAAGATTACCTGGAAGAGATAGAAGGTGATATGGTTGAGCTCTTCGAAGAAGAATTCGATGCTTCTCCCACTCGTGCCAGGTGGAAATTTCGATGGACAGTTATTAGATACTTCCGACCTAGATTTATCAAGGCCTTCCAACGCAGGAATAAAATCAACCCATCTGTTATGTTTAAGAACGATATAAAAGTAGCCTGGCGGAGCATAAGGAAGCAACCCTTCTTTACCCTGCTAAATGTATTTGGCTTGGCCATTGGCATTGCTGGCAGCATCTTGATTGCGCTCTTTTTGCACGATGAATTCAGTTTTGATAGAATGTTCCTGGATGCCGAGCGCATCTACCGAGCAGATGTCGATTATAGAGTCAGTGGTGAAGAATCCTACTATGCAACGGCACCTGGTCCAATGGCTTCGGCTATCAAAGATGACTATCCACATATAGAGCAAATCACACGGATGCGAGAGGTAGGGCAAGCCTTGGTCCGTCCTGCTGATGCGATCGTAAATATCAAGGAGCAACATGTCGTAGGAGCTGATTCTACCTTTTTTGACCTGTTTGGCGTAGAGCTATTAGCGGGCGATCCTAAAACAGCATTAAAGGATCCCTTTACCATGGTCATGACAAAGACGGCTGCCGAAAAACATTTTGGCTGGCGACAAGCCGTGGGGAAAAGCATGGTGCTTAATGATCAAGATAATTATGTGGTAACGGGAGTGGTAGAGGATTTTCCGGCTAATTCACTCTTCAGAGATCAAGGCATTTTTCTCTCTATAGAAAGCTTCGAAGATGCCACAAGCGTCGCATGGAACAACTGGAGTTATCCCACTTTCATCAAATTAAGACCACATGCAAACCCTGAAGAACTCCGGGCTTATCTGGCCACAGTCAAGGAGAAATTTCTGATTCCCTGGGCCATGACTTTTATCCCCGACCTTACCTTAGAAAGTGCTAGAGCAGATGAAGAGGCTACCGGGAATTTCATGATCTTTGGTGCCACCGCACTGACTGATATTCATCTCTATTCTGACCGACGTGGCGAAATGAGCAGTAATAGTGACATCAAGAATGTCTATATTCTCTCTTTTATTGGTTTTTTCTTGCTGGCGCTGGCGGCGGTCAACTTCATGAACCTTTCCACTGCTCATTCACTCAAGCGAGCGAAGGAAGTAGGAATCAGGAAGACCCTGGGTTCTGATCGAAGGGGACTTATTCGTCAATTCCTGACAGAGGCAGGTGTGATTACTACCTTGGCGCTCATCATGGGAGTGCTATTGACCATTACTAGCTTACCGTACTTTAATGAGCTGGCTGAGAAGGACATCTCTTTTCCCTTTACTAACTTGGCCTTTTGGATATTGGTACTGGGTGCAGCACTTCTATTAGGACTATTGGCTGGTGCTTATCCCGCTTTCTTTATGTCTCGATTTATTCCGGTGAAGGTGTTGAAAGGGGGAGGTAAAACTCGAGTAGGAGGGGCCAGGGTACGTAACTCTCTGGTGGTTTTTCAGTTCTCCATCTCAGTATTTTTGATCGTTTGTACGCTGGTAGTTTTTCAACAATTACAATTCATTCGGCACACAGATTTAGGGTTTGAAAAGGACCAGGTCTTGGTAGTGGATGACGCCCAGATGGCAGGACAGCAACTGGAGACTTTTAAAGAGGCAGTGGAACAGTTGGGGCATGTACAAAGTGTTAGTTTGAGTAGTTATCTGCCTACTCCGTCAGATCGAAGCGTTAATACTTTTTTCCCAGAAGGTGCCATCACACAGAGTGATAGAGCCTTGAATTATGGTATTTGGAGAGTAGACCATGACTATATACCTACGCTAGATCTGGAGATCATGGAAGGCCGAGCTTTTGATCCTCAATTTCCTACTGATTCCAGTGCTATTATTCTGAATGAATCTGCCCTCGTGATGCTAGGGAAAAACGCAAAGGAGGCCATCGGCACGAGGATTACGAGTGATTTCCATCGGGAAGACAAGGAGAATATGGAATATTACACGATCATCGGAGTGGTGAAGAACTTTCATTACGAAACTCTGCGGAGCGATATAAATGCGCTTACGCTCGTTCTTGGAGGTACCCCCAACCGCTTAGTTGCCAAACTTCAAGCGGGGAATTTCAAAGCAACCATCAGTGAGATTCGAGATCTCTGGAATGAGGTTGCGCCAGGCCAACCCTTCCAACATTACTTTATGGATGATTCTTTCAATGATACTTATCAAGCTGAACTACGGCTGGGGAGCATATTTCTCACCTTTACGATCTTATCTCTCTTTATTGCGTGCTTAGGTTTGTTTGGCTTAGCTGCCTTTAATGCGCAGAATAGAGTGAAGGAGGTGGGTATTAGAAAGGTATTAGGAGCAAGTGTAGAACAGCTAACCTACAAGCTATCCGTCGATTTTCTCAAGCTGGTGGGCTTGTCCATCTTCATTGCACTGCCGCTTGGTTGGTGGGCCATGCATCAATGGCTGCAGGACTTCGCCTTCCGTACGGAGATATCCTGGTGGATATTATTGGCTGCGGCAGCATCGGCCATTTTGATCTCACTGCTTACCGTGAGCTACCAGGGACTCAAGGCGGCTATCGTTAATCCGATCCAAAGTTTGCGCTCGGAATAGCCATGGAAAACTAGGCACAAACATCCGAAGAGGGTTGGTCGAAATTTTGGTAATCTGGAAGTTTTATCTTCTCCAAAAATGGATGGTTCATATATCGTACATAAATGCACGAAAATCCCACCTGTATATCTGGCTATGCATATGTTGTCACGCTGTG
>CAJXPD010000150.1 GCA_913057785.1 uncultured Lewinella sp.
CTAAAGTGTTGGTTGTCAGGCAGCAGAAATTTAAGCACGCACTTAGTCATGGTTTGAAAAACAGAGCGCTCTTTCCTAATTTTGCATTCCTATGAGTAGAAGAAATAAGTTGATGAAGTTTGCAGAGGTGTTGAGTTTTCCCAATGTGTACGAAAACTTTGATGCCAAGAATCCTGGCCTAGTCGGCAAAGATGGTGTCTCTGTAGACCTACAGGGAAAATGGAAGGACCAGCATTTTGGTAATGAACATCCGCTGCTGCTGGAATTGGCCTGTGGCCGAGGGGAGGATACCTTAGCCCTGGCAGATCATTTCAAGGATCAGAACTTCATCGGCGTAGATATAAAAGGCGCTAGAATCTGGAAGGGCGCGAAGTTAGCCCTGGAAAGAAATTTGACTAATGCCGCCTTTTTGAGGACTCGAATCGAGCAGATAACACTCTTTTTCGCTAAAGATGAGGTAGATGAGATTTGGATCACTTTCCCTGATCCTTTCCTGAAAAAGAATAAGGCAAACCGGAGGTTAACATCGGCTAGATTTCTAGATCAATACAGGAAGATTCTAAAGACTGGCGGGACAATTCATCTGAAAACAGATGATCCTACCTTATATGAATTCACGCTAGAAACGCTTTGGGCGCATCCCTATACCGAAATACTGTATATGGATGATGACATATATAGTCGCCCTCTCCCCAATCCTGCTCTTCAGTTCAAAACTTACTACGAACACATGCACTTGAGGGATGGGAAAACGATAAAATATGTGAAGTTTCGCTTGAACTAGTTTTCGTGAGAAGAGGCGCTTTTTAGAGCTTGTCTAGGAAGTTGTTCTTGAAGTTTCGGAAAAGGTCTCTAGCCATATTTAGTTGATTACCGATCGTTTGACCTTCTTTTGCAGAAATGGGTTCCTTCTGAATAATCAACAGTATAATTTCATCAATTAGATGGTCGACGGGTTGGAGCTGTAAAAGCTCCGCAAAATCTAGCTCTTCAGGAGAGATAAGGTTGTCATCAATTTCCCGCAAAAAATTAACGAACTCCACTTTAAAATCTAGGGCTTTCGCTAGCAATTGTTGAACAGGCAAAGCCAGGCGTTCGGTGTCCCATTTTTGCTCGACGATGTCTTGTAGTTCTGTAAGTGCCTTTTTGAAATTAGTTTCTTGTTGTTCGACGTAGAACGGTTCATAATCCTGGCGGAATAGGGTCTGCATTATGCTGTCTTGCCTAATCTCTCCATACTTGTGTAGATGATTCACCATGAAGCCCTCAACAATGGTTTGAGAGAAGGTGCTGCCCAGTTCCGCGAAAATTCCATCAATATCTTCAGCCTCTCCCATCTGGTCAAGGTCGGGCAGGAATTCTCCAGCTAAGGCATCTTCCCAGAAGCTCTCATAGTAGTCCACTGTTTGCAAATAGGTAAATTCGCCATCATTGTAGAAATTGATATCTTCTAGTTGACTCAAAAATGGACCAATGGGTGAGCCGGCCATGGATAGTGGACGTGCATTCTTCGGAAATTGGGCATAGGCCCAAAAAAGGGACAGGTCTACCGGTAATACTGGATATTTCTGATCAAGGATATATTCAATGGCATCTGCCAAAAGTTTGTCCTGTCTTCGAAGGAGTAAGCCTAGTTCTGCTTTTTTACGACTACTAATCAAACTGAGTGAGAAAGCTCCTTTTTGGCCTTCTATGGGTTCCACTTCTATCCAATCATCTTCCTTTAAGGCCGTGTGTCCTAACCAGGGAGCCAGATCAATTACCCCAAGGCTTACCTGGCTAGACTCAATATCGATATCAAAATACTTAGACTCATAAGGTGGAAGCAGCCGAAAGTAAATCTCGAACTCTTCGAAAGTGAATTGTTCCTTTCTCTGTTCTAACGGAAGTTCGTTGGCCGTGTGGAAGTGCAGTTGATTACAGGGAAAAGTTGGATTAACAAAAGGGACTAGACGGTGTCCTAGGATTAGGACCTTTTCTCGGCATTCAAAGCTTGTAGGCTGAATATAGAAGGTAGTCTCTGCGAACAGTTCATCTCGATAGATGATCTCTTTTTCAGCAAAGTTTATGGCGATATCAACATTTCCAGTTTGTGAGAGAAAGGCTCTGAGTGCTTCTAAGGTGTCATCAATCGAGTGCTCAGAATTAGCTTGATTTTTTGCGGCTTCAAGGAAGCCAGTAAGATCCTTATGATCTCGAGTCTTTAGGAGGTTTTTGAATGCTGTATCGATTTTCATCCAAAGCTGTTAATGGTGATCGCCATCCTAAAAGGGGCCACATGGATAACAATATATAGTTACCACTTGGTTTAATGAAAGATCGGATCTGTGTGAAAACTAAAGATAGGATTTTTTAACTTTCTGCAGGGCTATTGGGCTTGAAATCTATAGATATTGCTTGGTGGCAGGCTTAGGCCTTCCAGTGCCATTTCCATGGTATCTTTGTTACCAGACACCCAGTATTTTTGTCCGCCGGAATTTTTGCTTGGACAATGCCAATGGTATTCTGTCAATACCTGTTCAACTCGTCTAGCTATAGCAGGAGCGGGATTTATAATTTCTATATCTGGACCCGCAATCGTTCTAATCAAAGACTCTACAAAAGGATAGTGTGTACAACCCAAGACTAAGGTGTCTACCCCTTTGGACAACATAGGTTGAATAATGGACCGCAATAGCGCCTCCGTTTCTGGATCAGACCATCTACCTGCTTCAACCAACTCTACCAGACCAATGCATGGATCTTCGAAGCATTGATAGGATTGCGCAAATCTGCGTAGCAAACTGTGATATCTAGTACTCTGAAAGGTAGTACGAGTGGCTAATACCCCAATTTTCCCCGTGCGACTTGCTTTGACGGCAGGCTTCACGGCAGGTTCCATCCCGATAAATGGGGTGCCAGGCCAGGTAGCTCGAAGCTGTGGGAGGGCAGCAGCCGTAGCTGTATTGCAAGCCACAACAATGATCTTGGCTCCTTGTTCTAGAAGGAATTGTGAGATTTCCAGGCAATATTGGAGGATGGTAGAGACAGGCTTGGTTCCGTAGGGAATTCGATCTGTGTCTCCAAAATAATAGATCGATTCATTGGGCAGTCGGCTATGAATAGCATTGGCGACCGTGAGGCCGCCAATGCCGGAGTCAAAGACTCCTATTCCTTGTTGTTGGATAGTTTGAATATCCATCAATGATTACATGCCTAATTTTGCTTTCACCAAGGTGCTTACATCCTGAGCAGATTCGGCGTATAACAAAATACCTTGGTCAAAGATAAACTGGAAGCCATTCTCCTTAGCAACATCAGCTATGGCCTTGTTAATCTTTTCAGATATAGGCTGCAATTCATCAGCACGTTTTTTCTGAATTTGATTTACCATATCCTGCTCAAATTTGGCAATCTCTCCACGTCTAGTCTCTAGTTTCTGCGCTTCCTCTTCCTGTTGCTTTGGAGATAGCTCTCCACGCTCTATTTTCTGTTGAATAGCCAGGTAATCTTTCTGTAACTGTTCTACCATCCCTTGGCCTTTCTTCTGCAATTGCTTTTGCAAAGCTTCAAGGTTGGCATCCGCTTGCTTCACTTCTGCCATACCAGCCAAGATTTCCTGTGAATTTACATAGCCAAATTTTTGAGCCTGAACTGCGCTTACCATGGCTACCATGGCTATGATTAGTGTACTTAATTTCAAGATCCTTTTCATCTTCCGATCGATTTGAATGTTGTTAATATTTTTTGGGCTGCAAAAATACAGCTTTATACTCAATTTTTAGCGGTATCAATTATCACTATTATTTCAAGCGATTAAGGATATCCCCAGTCTTGTCATATTCAGGATTAGAAAAAATCATGCCAGCTGAGCTGGATTTGTCAAAGATGAAGTCGTAACCTCTTTCTTTGGCATATGCTTCAATGGCTCCATACACTCTATCCTGTATCGGTTGTACCAATTCTTTACGGCGTTGGAACAAACCTCCTTCTGGACCAAAACGAGATTTTTGTAGATCTCGGACAGCCTTCTCCTTATTAACGATTTCCTCCTCTCTTTGGCGGCGTGCCTCCTCACTTAATAAGACTTGTTCAGATTGGTAACGGTTGTACATACCTTTGATGACATCATATTCCTTTTGGATATCTTGACGCCATTTAGCTGCTAGGCGGTCTAATTCTTCCTGCGCACCTTGGTACTCCTGAATACTTTCAAGAATCTGATTGACGTCTACGTAGGCAACTCTTTGAGCCTGGGTAGCGAAGGTCACTAGTGCGAAAGCAAATACGGCGATTAATTTCAATTTAGTCATACGGTCATTAGTTTTTAATAATAGAATTAGCTCAGTTTTTGAGATGCCCAGTGCACACCTCAGCAACTTTCGTCCAATTATTTTGAGATGCTGTGAATAGAGCAGGGGTCAAAAATATAAATTAAAACAGTATTCTATCTCCTTCATGTAATTGGACTGGGCGAACTCAGTTGCGTCACTTCAAGTTTCGAACGCTTAAATCGAGTCGCTCCCTGTAAATTTCTCAATTTTAACGGATTAGATACAAATTTTGTCGCACCTAAAACCCTTGGTTTAACTAATGTTTAACGACGCGGTTAAGGGTTTTAACTGTTTTTTGAGATGCGATCTGAAGCTGTAACAAAATCATTAGGATTTGCTAGCTTTGGGGATGGCCGAAATTGAAAGTTGGAGGGTTATAAAAGAGACCCCTTATTGGGTGGCTGTTCACAAGCCAGCAGGAATGATTGTGGAACGTAATCCTTACGAATCTCCTACCTTAGAAGAGTTGGTGGTGAGCCATTTGGAACGAAAAAGAAAGGGCCCTTTTTTGGGGATCATACATCGGCTCGATAAAGTGACAAGTGGTATAGTATTAATGGCCAAGAAGAAAAGCACCTTAAAGCAACTGAATCGGCAATTTCAGGAACGAAGTGTAGAAAAAGTCTATTGGGCTTTGGTCTCTGGTGTTCCTAAAGTTTCTGAAACCATGCTATCACATTGGTTGATAAAAGACCAAAGCAATAAAAAAGCCCTTGTTTCAGAAGATGAAGTTCAAGGCGCGAAGCTAGCCCAATTGCGGTTCCGAATACTAGCTAGCGATAATCGAGAATCGTTACTAGAAATTGAGCTACTGACGGGGCGTTACCATCAGATTCGTGCACAGTTAGCTGCCTACGGTCATCCAATTATCGGAGATGCGAAATATGATTCTTCCGCTGATGATTATAGTAAATCCATCGCCTTGCATGCAAGGAAATTGACCTTTGAGGATCCGCAGAAGGGACGGAGGATGACACTAATGGCCCCTTTGCCGAAAGTGTCTTGGTGGAAACCTTATCTTGAACAATTTTAAGCAGAAACCCTTTAAGTTAGGATGTAGTTGTCATAGGAAATTGACCACTACATCATGCAAAATCGCAATATGAGCCTGGAGATAAAATCCCGTTTTCCCATATTTAGAGCACATCCTGATTTAGTGTACTTAGACAATGCTGCTACGACTCAAAAGCCAGATACGGTAATTGAACGGATCACGGAGTTTTATAAAGAGGGTAATGCTAATATACATAGGGGGGTGTACCCTCTGGCAGCACAGGCAACTACGGATTTTGAAGCCAGTAGAGATAAGGTACAGCAATTTATCAATGCTGCTAAGCGAGAGGAAGTGTTGTTTAATTCGGGGACGACTGCAGGAACGAATTTAGTAGCACAGTCCTTTGCTTTGCACCGCTTGCAAAGAGGTGATAATATCGTTATTAGTGCGATGGAACATCATGCCAACTTGATTCCTTGGCAGGTGATTTGTCAAAAAACTGGAGCAGAACTCAGGGTGATTCCCATGAATAGTAAAGGTGAACTGGACCAGAAAGCCTACTCTACGCTCTTATCCAATAAAACTTGCCTGGTAGCCGTGGCCCATATTTCTAATACTTTGGGTACGATTAACCCAGTGGAGGAAATGGTATCCATGGCTAAACAGAAAGGGATTCCTGTCTTGCTAGATGTTGCGCAAAGTATTGCCCATTACCCAATCGATGTACAGGCACTGGAATGTGATTTTCTGGTATTTTCAGGACACAAATTATTTGGTCCCACTGGAATTGGGGTGCTATATGGTAAGGAGGAATGGTTAGCACAGATGGATCCCTATCAATATGGAGGAGATATGATTCGCGATGTCACCTTTTCTGAGACCACCTTTGCTGGCTTACCCAACAAATTTGAAGCGGGAACGCCAAATATTGCTGGGGCAATTGGACTGGGTGAAGCCGTTGATTTCCTAGTCTCTATTGATCGAGCTCAGATTTTGCAGAACCTAAAGGAACTACAAGCCTATGCAATGTCCTCTTTGCTATCGATAGAAGGCCTGCAGTTGATAGGAAGGGCTACAAACCGAACGGCTATTTTTTCTTTTGCTTTAGCTGATATCCATCCGCATGATATCGCCACTTTTTTAGGCGAAGAGAAAATTGCTACAAGAGCTGGGCATCATTGCACACAACCCATTATGGATTTCTTTGGATTGCCGGCAACGACTCGGGCTTCCTTTAGTATTTATAACACCACAGCGGATGTGGATCGCTTGGTGCAAACTTTGCGGGATATCAAGGCGTTTTTTTCCTAAGGATAATACCTGATAAACCCGAAGAGCGAAAGAGTCAATTTGAGACTTCTATTACTCGCTTAATTATTGCAAACTGCTATTTTTACGAAATGGATATTGAAATTTTAGCTTTTGGGATAGCCAAGGATATTGTAAAAGGATCCACTTTCAGTGTACAGATTCCCGCTGAATCCACCGTGGGTAGCTTGAAGTCGCATTTGTGCGCCACTTATCCTGAATTTGAGCGCTTAGCTTCCTTTGCCATCGCTGTAAACGAGGCTTATCAACTGGATGATTTTGCCATTAGTGAAGGAGATGAGGTTGTGATTATTCCTCCTGTTAGTGGAGGATAAATTGCTGATCAATAGTGGAGTCACTTGTCATAGACAATTAGAAATATGATTGATATTCAACTGAAAGACGTGCCTTTGTCAACGGAGGAGTGTAATCAATTAGTTGCCTCTGCTGGGGCAGGTGGAACAGTGGTTTTCGTAGGTACGGTTCGGGACCAGACAAAGGGGAAAAAGGTGGTGCGCCTAGAATTTGAAGCCTACAAGCCAATGGCTATTTCTGAGATGCGGAAGATTGCTGAAGCGGCGAAGGAAAAGTGGTCTGCTCATAAGATTGCTATACATCACAGGGTAGGGATCTTGGATATTGGAGCGATAGCCGTTATTATTGCAGTCGCCACTCCTCACCGTAAAGCTGCCTTCGAGGCTTGTGAATATGCCATTGATACGTTGAAGGAAACGGTTCCGATTTGGAAAAAGGAAATATTTGAAGATGGAGAAGTGTGGGTCGCCGCGCATCCCTAAAAATTAAGTTTTTCTATTATGAGTGCAAGTGTTACCCATCTATATACTTACCCGATTAAATCCACAATAGGTAATAGCTCAAGTTCAGCTTTGGTAACTCCCCGTGGATTGCAATATGATCGACAGTGGGGCTTATTTGACAAGGAAGGAGTGGCTGTCACTGGCCGAAAATTCCAGAACCTGCTGCGAGTCGGAACTGAGATCTCCAACGGGAATTTGAAGATTACTTTGGACGGTGAACTTGTCTTTGATGTGGCTGTAGCTCCTGCCTCAAAAGAAGAAGTGCCTGCTAGAGTTTTTTCTGGGCACACCCATGGAATCCCCGTCAGTGCAGAGGTTGATAGTTGGTTTTCGGATTTAATACAGCATGAATGCCGACTACTACACATCACTGATGATATCATCCGCCCGGTATTGCCCAAGCACGCTGGTCAAGAGGGTGATTCGGTGAACTTTGCAGATCAATGCCCAATTCTATTGGTATCGGAAGCTTCCATGGATGACTTGAATGCCAAATTGGATCAAGCCATAGATCATCGGAATTTCAGACCTAATATCGTGATTTCTGGAAATACAGCCTTTTCAGAAGACGGTTGGAGTCGTATTCGCATAGGTGAGTGTACCTTCATGGTAAATCAGTCCTGTGAGCGCTGTGTCTTTACGACCATTGATCCAGATACCAGAATGAAACACCCTCGGCAAGAACCGCTAAGAACATTGCTGACGTATCGTCGGAATGCTACAGGTGGCCCGATCTTCGGTGTTCACATGACGGCAAGAGACCTAGGGCGTATCCAAGTTGGAGATGAAGTGGAAGTGCTGGCCTAACCAGTCAGTGTTCTACCATTCCTCTTGTTCCCTTTCATGGGTAAGGTGCTACTAAGCTGGGGATAAGGCAGCCAGAAGATTGCTGATGTTCCTCTCTTTTCTCACTTCCAATATTCTTTGGCCATATACAGTGAAGTACTGATGATTAGTCAGGAAGTCGATATTGTTGATCATCCATTCTTTAGGACTGGGGTTTAAACCCCGGACACATTTCCATTCTTCATGTAGAAGCGCGGCTTTTTGTTCATACTCCTGCGTAGACAGATGGATCAAGTCGGCATCACAAATGATCTCCTCCAGTAGGGTGTGCGGTTGTTGCGGCATTCGCGTAGCTCTAATACAGCCAATGACTTTACTCTGATCTAGGCGGCTTAGTCCAGACTCAGCAAGCCAGTTGGATGCTATCTGCTCAGAATACTGTTCATGCGCCTCATAATCCACTATGTAACCCGTGTCATGAAACCAAGCCGCTATTAGCAATAGTTCGACCTCTCTCTCTGGCAGTCTTGACTCTTCCGCAATAAATTGACTTGCTAAGACTACTTCCTGTGTATGTTCTAGATTATGAAAATAGAGGTCGGTAGGCAAGAACCGACTTAATAGGGAGCGACAATGTAAGGCTGCTCTTTGGACTATTTGGGAATCAATCAATGAGCTTATCATATGGACAGGGATATATACTTCTACTTGGCCAATTGTTTTCTGAATAAAGAGGCTTGTTTAACTATACGTCAAGAAGAATGAAAAAGGCTGCGTAATGATGCGTTTTTTTTGTAGCAGCACCCTGAATGGCAGATTTTGACTGATCGAAATGGAATGAATTAAGTTCAGATACACTCTAATATTCGACTACCGGCCTTTAATTCTTTCAATCAACTCATTGAAAGTGCGTCCAGCGTCTTCAGGAGCCTCTCTACTTGGGAAAACCTCCAATTCTCCATTAACTTCCCGCAAGTTGAACTGGAAAATATAGCTGTCTTCATTTTTATATTCTCCAAAGGTGCCAAAGCGTAAGTCGTTCAGCTGAAAAGTACCATCGGGCTTTTCTAAGACATTGTAATACCCTTTTGAGAACCAACTCAAGATCTTCACAGCTCGTTGATCGGAATAGGGACTGAGAAGCTCATGTTGCTTCGGCACAGCATTAAAATGTGGGATAATGGGCTTTTCATCTAGAACGGAATAATTTCCCATATAATAAGCCGTATCTCCTTCGGCTACCCCTTGCCATAGTAGGTTGTTGAGGATAGTCGGCGTGATCATCATCTTGTCATAAGTGATGCCTTGTTGCTTAAAGGAGTCTTCGAAGACACCCTTGACGCGTTGGTAATTCCAGAAGGTAAATATCATATAGGCAGAGCTGATCGCAATACCTACTGCGTTTAATCTGGCTCGGATAGGACGTTGTCTGGTGAAGAAAGAGGCTAAAATCACTAGCAACAGAAAAGGGAGCGTGTAAGCGGGATCCGCGACGGAGATATTATTGAATGCTACTCGATAATCAAAGAAAGGCTGGAAAAACTGCGTGCCGTAAGTGGTACAGCAATCCAATAAGGGATGTGTCACAATAGCCCAAAAGAATAACATGGTCCATTCTCGAATGGAGGGATTTTCATTTTTTGACGGCTTTCGACGCCAGCGTTCCCGGGCAAACAATAACATCGGGAAGAAAATAATACTGATTGTTACAATACCGCTAATCGATAAGACAGTTGGAAAAGGAATCGGCATGGGGAGGGTGCCAAGGACTAGGAGTAGCAGTAATCCTAAGGCAACCCAAGCAGTGTCCTTGAAAAAACCTCTAGTGGAAAGATCCGATTTGTATAGTCTATGGACTAGGTAACCAAAACCGATAGGTGCCAATAAGGAGAAAGTCAGGGAATGTGTAATGGCCCGGTGAAAAGCTAAACCGCTCAATTCGTCGGCTACTATATTGGACATCACATCCAAATCTGGAATCGTACCGGCAATGGCGCCCCATAACATTGCCCGATTTCCTGCTTTTTTTCCAAGAACAACTTCACCTACGGCAGCACCCAAGGTTATCTGTGTAATTGAATCCATATTTCGTACAAAGGTTCTAAAAACAAGACGGAGGATAAGCTCTAGTTTTTTCTGGTCTAATAAAAAGAGCTTATCCTCCGTCGATCCGATACAAATGTTAACTAGTTTCTATGCTTAGAAACACTTATGTCTATTATCTGTTTTAAAATTTCAATCCGAGGGTAACAATAATTCGATTGTTTGTAAAATCTTTCGCTACCGATTGCTCGATACCATTGGTTATTTGGTATGGAGTAAAGGTGTCATCACCCGTCTGTAATCTATAAGCTGCGTCAATGGAAAAAGCATTTCTGCGATAACCTACGCCAGCACTATATACCTGCTGAATATCTGAGTTGTCTGTGATCCCGGCTTGCAAAAGCCCGATGCCCGCTCTGAAGCGAAGCATCTCATAGACAAACTCGCCTCCTACTCTGATGTTCAGTGCACTGGCTAGCCCATCCTGAATATCATCGTTGATTTCTTGCTCGGCCGTTGGGAAATCTTGATATCGAAACCTGGCACCTCCGTAATTGACCCACTCAATATCTCCAGAAATAAATCCAGATTTGTTAATAATGAAACCCGCACTACCAATAAATCGCCAGGGTGTCACTAAGGTGTATTCAAAAGGCAAGACATCTGCTGGTGATTGTGCGAAACCACTTTGAAGCCCGTTTTCAGAATAATCATACTGCATCTGAGTTTCGTAGGAATCTTCCAGGGAATAGGCAGTTGGAGTATGAATGGCTAGCCCTACCCGGGACATTTGATTAATTCGATAAATCAAACCCAACTTAAGGTTAATACCTGCTCCAGTTGTCCGCAAGTTTTCCTCAAACTGCATGGCTTCGAAGACAGGAATATCATCACCCGGATCCGTTTCACGATATACCCGATTATCTGTAAGATTAACGAAGGGAATCCCTAAGGTTAAACCGATCATGATCTTTTCTTGGTAGTTGCCGGCTAGTGAAAAAACGAGTTCGTTTATGGATCCTGTGGTAGTAACCGTTTGTGTTTTGGAGATGGGGGCATCAGGGTTTCTTTCGATGTCAGTTCGGAAAGTACCGTTGTCATCAATTAAACCCAAAGCATCGAAGGCTACACTAGCTTCGTATAGGTCATCAATGCCGTTGCTATTGGCTAGTTCGGCAAACCGATCCATACGAGACCCAAGGGATTGCCCACTATATTCAAAAGTCTGATTGAAGTTAGCTAGACGGTTGAGACCAATAGCGAAATTTGAGCTGCGCCAATCTACACTTCTCATCGGCTGATTGGCCACTACAATACCAAAATTGTCTAAGCCGAATCTATTGCCATTTGTGGAAGTTGAACTACTGGTTCCGTTCTGTAGTTGGGCATCCGTATTATAGGCCCAAAGCGTAGGAGTGATGGTGAAATCTGAGCTTCTAAACCAAGCTAAACCTGCTGGATTAGTGCTCGCTACCGAGAAATCCGCACCAAGGGCTCCCATGCCTCCTCCCACTGCCGCAGCTCTTGCGGTTCCTGACCAGTCGAAAGTAGAAAGTCGTAGTGCGTCTTGAACGGTTTGGGCAGACAATTGAGCACTGATTAGTAAGAATACAAAGAAGCAGCAGTAGCGCAAAGCTTTTTTCATCATGCTATTTTTTTTATGAATCCCATTCATTTGGTTGGCCGTGTTGACCTTAGAGGGCAAGGCGATTTTCCCGATTGTCAATTGAGCCTCCCGGATACTGGGGCGTGATCAAAAATAATGAATCCATCACACAAGCCTTCTGTTCTCCGAAAAATAAGAAATAATTTAGTCCACTAGGGCCTACCAAATTAGGAGTGAATCGGTCAGCATAAGTGGTATCTCCCGTCCTACATCTCTGTAACAGGAGTTTGATCCTATGGTTTTCCATAAGTGAAACACACTTATTATCCCGATACAAGAACAATAATGTAATACTGAAAGCAAATGGATGGTTCTCGTGATGCCGACATATTGGCATCGTAAAGGTGGGTCAAAAAAAAGTGGGTGGAAACACATAGCCTCCACCCACTTTTACCTAGTTATAAAGTACTAGGTGAGGACTTATTTACCTCCCCTGCCAGATCGACTTCTAGACGGGCTGCTGCTAGAGCGACTTGGGCTACTGCTACTACGGCTAGGCGCGCTGTAGCTTCTCGTACTTGATCTGCTACTACTGCGGCTAGGTGAGCTATAGCTTCTTGAGCTGCTACGGCTAGGTGAGTTGTAGCTTCTTGAGCTACTGCTGCGGCTAGGAGAATTATAACTTCTCGTGCTGCTGCGACTAGAGTTGTAGCTTCTGCTCTGTGTTCTTGGAGAAACTGAGCGAGTAGCAGAACGACTCTGGTTGTAAGATCTGGAACGGCTAGGAGAAGTAGTCGTTGCTCGAGAGCGACTTCTAGACTGTCCGTAAGATCTTGTCGCATCACTGCTTCTTGTAGCAGTACGTCCTCTTGTTGCATTACGGCTGTTAGAGGCAGTATTTCTGCGCACATCTCTTACCTCCAAATTGCTGTTACGCGCATTGTTGTAAGATCTACCGTTACGAGAACTTGTGTTACTGTTTGTAGTACTGTTGGTCCAAGAACGGCCATTGGTTCTTGGTGTAGTAGTTACTGTGCGAGAGCTTGTACGAGGTGTAGAAGCTACTCTAGCATTATTGTTAACTACATTTACAGTATTGTAGCTGAAGTTGTTACCCCATGAAGGAGGACAGTAGTATCCACTTCCGAATCCAGCGCCAGCGAAACCGCCGCCAAATCCACCTCCCCAAGAGTTAAAACCACCGCCGAATCCACCTCCCCAAGAGTTGAATCCGCCTCCCCAAGCTGGGCCAAATCCACCCCAAGCTGCCCTACGAGCGGCAAATGGGCTGAAGAAGGGATCATAACCCCAGCCACCGAAGCTGTTCCAACGGTTGAATCTATTCCAACGATTAATTCTATTCCAACGATTCCAGCGACGGAAGCTATTGTAAGTATAGAAATCGTCATAGATCAAAACGGTGGATGCACCAGGTGTGAAGCGAGGATCATAGTAAGCAACGTCTACATATACTGGATCATAATAGTTGAACCCGTAGTAGTTGCGATGAAATCTTCTGATGCGAGAAGAATATTGATAATCATAATCATCAAACTCATACTCATCGTTATCATACTCATATTCGTAGTCATCCTGGTAGTCGTCCACATAATCCGACTCACTATACTCATAATCCGTGTCCGGATCGAAGTACAGGTCGTCATACTGCGCCTGCAGTGCACCCCAACTTGCCATAGTCAGCAATGCTACCAGAAATGTTGACAATCTATAGTTTTTCATAAAAGATAATTTTAAATGCAATTACTGTGACTCTCTTACAGCTTACAACACGTAAATTATTACTTTTGTGCCGATTTTTTAGTTAAAACACTATTAAAATGTCTAATTGGTAATGTTAAAGTCATTCCGAATTAAAAGAAAAACACTTTAACATTCGCTCTTAGTTGTTTTGCTAATGTCTTTCAGCCGAAAAGGGAACTTGTAGTTCTGAATCAATGTTTAGCTGTAATTAAGACGGTATCAAGAGGCATTTAGTCACTTTTTGGGTCGTCAGAAAGCAGTAAAGTTCGTGTTATAAATCTGTTAAAATCAGCTTGATAGATGTCTAAGTCGAAGGTAATTACTAGTCGAGAGGAGGATTATTCCCAGTGGTATATCGATATTGTTAAGAAGGCGGGCTTAGCTGATAATTCCGCAGTTCGAGGATGTATGGTGATTAAGCCCAAGGGCTTTGCCTTATGGGAAAAAATGCAAGGCCAATTGGATAAAATGTTTAAGGATACGGGCCATGTTAACGCTTACTTTCCGCTATTTATACCCAAGAGTTTTCTTAGTAGAGAGGCTGAACATGTGGAAGGCTTTGCCAAGGAATGCGCAGTAGTCACCCACCATAGGCTGATGAATGCTCCAGACGGCAGTGGAGTGGTGGTAGATCCGAAGGCTAAATTGGAAGAAGAACTGATCGTACGTCCTACATCGGAAACGATCATTTGGCATACCTACAAGGACTGGATTAACTCCTATCGAGATCTTCCGTTGTTGATTAATCAGTGGGCCAATGTGGTACGTTGGGAAATGCGTACTCGACTATTCTTGCGCACGGCTGAGTTTTTGTGGCAAGAAGGGCATACTGCCCATGCTACCAAGGAAGAAGCCATCGCCGAAGCTCGACAGATGCAAGAGGTGTATGCCACCTTTGCGGAAGAATATATGGCTATGCCGGTAGTTAGAGGAGCTAAGACCGCCAACGAAAGATTCGCTGGGGCGGAAGATACCTTGACGATTGAGGCTCTGATGCAGGATGGAAAGGCGCTACAGGCAGGAACTTCGCATTTTCTCGGCCAAAACTTTGCCCGTGCATTCGACGTCAAATTCTTGAATGAAAATAACAAAGAGGAATTAGTGTGGGCCACGTCTTGGGGGGTATCTACCCGCCTGATCGGGGGCTTGATCATGACACATTCTGATGATAGTGGGTTAGTGATTCCGCCAAAATTAGCTCCTACGCAAGTTGTAATCGTACCTATTCCAAAACCAATTCCAGAAATTGGCGAGGTAGCGGATAAGGTAATGGCAGCTTTGAAGGCTAGAGGGATTAGTGTCAAATACGATCTAGACCTCAAGAAACGCCCAGGTTTCAAATTCGCACAATACGAAATGGAAGGTGTGCCAGTGAGGGTAGGTATTGGAAAACGAGACCTAGAAAAAGGGGTAGTTGAAGTAGCTCGTCGTGACACGAAGGAGAAAGTGAGCATACCTGTTGATGGTGTAGCTGAGCACGTGGCTAAGTTGTTGGACGAAATCCAAAATAACTTATTTCAAACTGCTTTAGATTTCCGAGCTAAGCATACTACTTCGGTTGATAATTTTGACGACTTCAAGTCAGTACTAGAACAAGATACGCCAGGATTCGTCTCTGCACATTGGGACGGCACTACCGAAACAGAACTAAAGATCAAGGAATTGACAAAGGCTACTATCCGATGTATTCCAAACGATAATGAACAGGAAGCAGGCGAATGCGTGTTGACCGGGAAACCGTCAAAAGAGCGTGTTTTGTTTGCAAAAGCTTACTAGGAGTTCAGTGGATCGCATTATTTGCAAAATCAAATTGATTTTTGCACGGTGATTGATAATCAAATAGATCTGTGAATCGTTAATAGAAAAGCAAGGAAGAGTATAATTCATTTGACCTTCCTTGCTCTGACTGTAACTTGTCGGCTAGTAAATAGTATAACTGGTTGTAGTTTTACACAAGCCCCCGCTAAAAGCTTCTACTTTCTAACCCGTACCCGTAATGACTTTTAAGCAAATTATTTTAATTGATGATGATGTGGCGGTCAACTACTATCATCGATATATTATCGAACATGAGGAGTTAGCGGAGACGATATTGGTTGCAGATAATGTTGATGATGGGATGAAATTGTTGTTCGATATTCCACCCGCCCCATTAAATAATACTAGCCGTAGTTTGATTCTTTTGGACATCAACATGCCAAAATACACGGGCTTTGAGTTAATCGAGAAGTACCCAAGTGTTTTTGAACGGGCAGAAAGCAATGGATTTCACACCATTATATTGACTACTTCCGATAACCCAAAGGATTTGGCCAAGGCATATGAATTTCCGGTCATCAAGGGCTACCTTCAAAAGCCCCTTACCGTTGAAAAGCTTCGTGATATTTCCTTATAGCTCTTTCTCGCTAATCCTAGCTGCTGATCTTGGCAGTAATCGATTTAAACTTATTCATTTGTTCTTCAGCTCTCTCCCGATTGACTTAATTAGACAGGTTCGTTCCAGCCCTTACAGGTGATCGTCTGTAGATTTCTTATTTTTCTATTCTTCCTCCACATAAATTTTTTGTCTTACAAGGTAAGTTTATCCCTTTTCGGGAAAAAAAAGATCTTATCTACTGTCTAATCAGTAATCTGAGTCTATTCAAGAGCTTGGGTTATTACATTTGAGAAGCGTATTTTACTGCGTACTGAATCTGTTTTAAGTACATGCCATTTGAAGTGGAAATTCGATTAATGCATACGGACAAAGACTTGATTGAGTTGGCCGGGAAGGGGGACCAAAAAGCCTTCAGGCTATTGGTAGAGCGATATCAGCAGCAGGTTCGCACTACGGTGGTAGGTATGTTGGGAGATGTAGCGGAGGCAGACGACGTGGCCCAGAATGTGTTTATCCGATTTTATCAGTCAATGGATAAATTTAGAGGAGAGGCGGGACTAGGAACTTATTTGACCCGGATAGCTATCAATCTATCTCTCAATGAATTGAAACGAAGGCAAAGAAGCGTAAAACGATTTTTATCCTTTAGTAAGCCCAATAGAGATATTGATCTACCTGACCGTAGCGAATCGCCGGACCGTCTTGATAAGCGAGATAGTATCAGTAAAGCTTTGCAGGCCTTAGATCCTGATTTTCGCACTATTGCGGTGCTTCGATTGGTAGATGGCTATTCGGTGAAAGAAACCGCGGAGATGCTACAACTTCCGATGGGTACAGTGGCTTCTAGGCTGGCTAGGGCGCAACGGAAACTAAAGGAAATCTTACGAAATGAATGAATATCAACCGGATGATTTTCGGAAAAGGTTGTTATTTTATAAAGGAGAGGTGAAGTAAGTAATAGGCTTTACTGCTCTCCCAATAATCAGTAGATATGGATAGGGAATATAATCACATATTGGACTTGTTGCTTCGATCATTGGATACGGAACTTTCTCGGACTGAGACTGAAAGATTGGAGCAAGCTTTACAGGAGTCGGAAGTTTTGCGAGAGGAAAAGAATCGACTACTGGCTATGCGCGAGCAATTGGGCGCATGGTCAGCTTCAGATGATCCGAGCTTTGCTGACCGAGTTATGGTAAAACTCGGCAAAAAGGCTGAGGAAGATCTTTCCGCAGTAATAATCCGATTGTTTCCAAGAGTTGCTGCGGCATGCGTATTGATCTTGGCGGTAGCTTTAGGAACTATTTACGTAACCGAGGGGAGTTTGATGTTGGATACCATTATAGGAGTGAATGAGGTGGTACTTGAGGATGCTGTGTTGTTGGTAGAAGACGGATTTTAGTGAGGATTTGAATATGAAACCAATCAAAATGAAGAATTTAAAAACGATATTGACAATAGTAGGCTTGTTGTTGATCGGATTTACGGGAGGCTTTTTCACCAATCGAGAATTGGTGAAAAGGCACATCCAAAAGGTTGGAGATATGGGGGGTGGCCCAAGGCTCCACGATCATATCTATACTGCCATAGAAGCCACTGAGGAGCAGAAGAAAGTGCTACAGCCCATCATCAAGGAACATGGCAAGGAGTTGTCAAAATTAATGCGCGAAACCCGGACTGAAAGAAAAGAGATAATGGATAAGATGTTTGCAGCTGTTAGTGAGGAGATTAGTCCAACGCAACAGAAGCAATTGACTACCTTCAGAGAAAAGTATCTCAAACGGAAAAGACCTTTCCGAGGACGTAAAGGAGAGTTTCAAAAGAAAAGGGAAAGAAAACCTAAAGAAGGTAATAGACCTGGTGAGAGTTGAGTTCCATTAAACTAATAGCCAGCCTCAGATATTCCGAGACTGGCTAATGTTGCATAGTAACCTTATTTACTTAGGTTGGATAATGACCTTTTCTGTAGCAATAGGTTGCCCTTCTCCTCTCAGGGCTATTACATACATACCCGGACCAAACACTCCCCAATCAAAGCGCCTTGCCTGGCCATCTACTGAACCTATTTTTGTTCTCCATATCACTTTAGCACTCACATCTAATACTTCCAGGTAACCTGCTTGACCTTTCCAATCTGGAAGGATGATATTTACCGGCCCTTGCACAGGATTTGGAAAAATGGCCAATGCACTTTCCTGTTGAGCTGGCGAATCAAGTTGCTGTTCACTGAGGAAGTCTTGCATAATATCCGGACCTTGACTTACCCGTTGATCCATAAGCTCTCCAGTAAATTGAATATGTTCAAAAGTGGCCGTGGCGTAGGTGTTGACTACGGAGCTTTCTACCATAAGCCCCCATTGCATCTGTTCACCCATAGGCATGGTAGTCTTAAATAGGAGTTTCCAGCGGAAGCCATTGGTAGAAGCATAACTGTAGAAGCTATTTCCTTTTCGCTTTAATTTCACCCACTTCGGATAGCCGCCAGTCATCCGCTTTTGTAGCTGCTGTGAATTAGCATAAGCTTCGCTTCTGTGCCGTTGGTATGCGTTTCTAGAAAAGGGCTTCACTAGGGCGGCAATGAATCGTGACCCTGGATCACAGCTTTCTCTCATCATTACTCCTGCCCTAGCCTTCGAACTCATTTGAGCCACCTTAGCCACTATGGATCCATCACCTGACATTGGGAAAGAGAGGAAAGTGATATCATCCTCCTGCGACAGAAAAGCATTCTCTTTAGCACCTAAGGTCCAGCTTTCCTTTGCGGCATCGAATTCATAGGTGTTACCATCTTGAGTTACATCCGGTAAACAGACTTGCAGGCAAGCCAATCCGGTTGGGTCTTCTTCGACCATGATCGTGCTTGTACAAGTAGTGATGAGGTCGCCATTTTTTTCCAGGTAGAAAGTGATTTGATGTGAGCCTATAGGAAAGAAATCGGTAAAGTGCATTCCTGTCGCTGAGTTGTAGTCATTTCGAATCTCAAAATCTTGCTCGCAACCACTTGTTTCTAACTCTAGCTCAACGACCACTTCTGCTCCACATGTTCCATTTCTATTTTCGTCTGCCGTGTAGTTGTGTTCGCGACAAGTGAGGGCAAGTCCATAAGTAGGTTCTACTTCAATGGTCGTTTCACAAAGGGGGGCAGGGTTACCCTTTTGAAATACTTTTACCAACTGGGTGCCTACATCTTCACAACTTACATAGGGAGGTTCGATCTCGAAGGCATCATTGCAGAATTCTCCGTTAGGATAGGTAATGGCTATTTCATCCAGGCTTAGATATCTTCTGGGCTCTTCGCCAACTGAGACAATGGTATTGGCCACGCAAAAAGCGTTAGCTACACCCTCGAAGGAAAGACTGAAATTAACTTTACAATGGGACTGATTTCCTGCTAAATCAGTGGCGGTAAATACGATTTCGTGATCTCCTAAGAGGAATAGATCTGCAAAAGATATTCCTTCCTGTTCATTATAGTTGTTGGTGATCGTAATTGGGCCGCAATTGTCAGTAGCTTCAACTAGGTAATGAATTTCAGCGAAGCAAGCCGGGGTTGTGGTACAATAATAGGTATCACAAAATGTGGAGGTAAAAATAGGGGCTTGGTCATCTATTCCCTCGCTTCCTTGCACCTCTACATGCTGTACTCGCCTGCAGTTTGGATCTAAAGGAGATTCGCTAATCAATTGATACTGGCCAGCTGGGAGTGATAGTAAGAAAGCGTTGCTGGTAGCTGTTACTTCAAAAATCTCTCCTCCAGGAAGTAAAGTAATGGTCATTGGCAGGCCAAAGGTTTCCCGATCAGCGGCCGGAGCAATGCCGACTTTGTATGTGGCTTGGGCTTCACAAGCAAACTCATATTGGGTGAATTGGATATCGTACAGCGTTGAGAGTTGTCTGATTTCGAGTTCTTGTACCGTCGAAGGGCAAGAAAACGAACCCAATACTGAAGTTGTAATAGTGTATTTGCCCGGTTCAATGGGCATAGTAAAACCGTTAGCATCTTTGTCGAGTCGGATGCGGTGATTCCCTGGCTCAATTTCAAGTAGTAGGTCTTGTCGAAAGGTGCTATTTAGGTCCGCAGGGTTTACGACTAATACGGGTTCCTCTGGGCAGGGGCCTCCGGAACCTTCGGATTGTTTTATCAACACATTCGTAACACAATTCGTGTAAGAATGGGGATTGGCAAGAAGGAGGTGTGTATAATTTAGCATAACTAGGCATAGGCCTAACGCCCGTAGGCGGGTAAAGATCGTTTTCATTTGTTTTTAGGTTTGTAGGTGTAGTACTAGGTAATTCCAAGTTTACTTGGAGTCTCGCTAGATGATGTACTTCGCAAGATTATCAGTGCAAATGTATAGGGCGAGCAAGCTTCAAGTCCAATTGATTTGAGTCACTGGTGGTTCTATTGAGTAGCTGGTGGGATATTCTTCTTACCGATAAAATTGTACCGCACTATTGAGCTGCCTTGAGGGAGAGAAATTCCTTTTTGCCTTTTTTGGTGAGATAGGGGTATATAAACTCTGATAGGATGTTCTTGTATTCTAAGGCTTGATGCTGATGGTCTGTATCAAGTACTTCGGAGGAAGAGATCCAGAAATCGCCAACGATGCTCATCCGTTTTTGCAAATTGTTGAATTCTCCTTCAAACTCCTCCTTTCGAACTAAGTTTTGCTTTTGCAAGAGCAGGACGATGCCTTCAAATTGTTGCCTCCGGACTTCTTGCAGCTGGAGGTAATGCTGGTGTATATCTTTATTCTCCCTCATTATTTGGACAAAGTCCAGCATAAAGAATTTGTAGTCTAGGAAAGCCTCGATCATGGCAGCGTTGGATTGAAAAACTAACGGAAGACCGATTTCCATAGCCAGCATCTTGTGGAAGATCTTGTCCATACAATCTACCAACTGTAAATACAAGGCCTTGATGATATCTTGCCGTTTTTTGAAATGATAGTTTAAGTTTCCTTGACTTATTCCCATTTCCTTAGCAATGGTTCTCAAGGTCACCTGTGATAGGCCTCGTTCATTGAAGAGGTTTAGACTGGTAAGTAGTATTCTATCCTTGGTTTTCATCTTTGCAACCATATTATCCTCAATATATAAAACTGAGCTTTTATTTTTAGTAAACTTGACCTAAA
This sequence comes from uncultured Lewinella sp., assembly GCA_913057785.1. Lineage (GTDB taxonomy): Bacteria > Bacteroidota > Bacteroidia > Chitinophagales > Saprospiraceae > DT-111. The sequence goes on from CAJXPD010000150.1 coordinate 21,142, forward strand.
TTCTCTTTTTTAGTAACTTTGACCTAAATTTTAAAAATGAAAACAATCATCATAGGTGGTGGAATCGCAGGCTTGACTACGGCTATTGCTTTAGAGCAACAGGGGTTTGATACCCGCGTTTATGAGGCTCAGTCCTCACTCAGCGTTGCAGGTGCAGGTATTTGGATGGCAACCAATGCCATGCAGGTATTTGAGCGCCTAGGTCTGGCCTCGGATATCCAGCGGAGGGGAATGTCCTTGGATAAGATTGAGATTGCAGATTACAAACTTAGAACCATTCAATCTACCTCTCAACTATTATTCGTGGAACAATATGGTTTTTCGGTCACCTCTATCCTAAGGAGCCGATTGCGAGATACCTTGGTAGAGCACTATGGCAAGCCGATATATACGGGAAAACGTCTTGATCGGGTGTTGGATAATGGGCAATCAGTTAAGGCCCATTTCACGGATGGTTCTCATGTGTCTGGGGAGATTTTGATTGGGGCAGATGGTATTCATTCGGCAGTAAGGCAACAACTTTTCCCCCGAAGTCAAATCAGGTATTCTGGACAGACTTGCTGGCGGGGTATTGCGGATATTGCTTTGGACGCACCCTATGAACGAGCCTGTGTCGAGACCTGGGGTAAGAAATACCGTTTTGGTCTCTCGGTGATATCTGAAAAAGAGGTGTATTGGTTTGCAGTTGCCAAAGCTGCAAGGGGAGGAAAGGATGATCGAGCAACAATAAAAGGTAAGCTGCAGGGCATGTATGCTGATTTCAGTGACCCTATTCCTGCTATTCTTGCTGCCACAGCTGCGGAGCGAATCATTCGCAATGATATTACAGATTTGCAACCGATTGGAGATTGGTATAAAGGTCGAGTCTGTTTGATTGGAGATGCTGCCCATGCTACCACCCCAAATATGGGACAAGGCGGAGGCCAAGCCGTAGAGGATGCATGGTTCTTAAGTAGAATATTAAAGGAAGAACAAGATTATCAAGTGGCTTTTCAACGATTCCAGCAGAAACGTCAAAGGAAGGTGGCACAGGTAGTTAAAACTTCATGGCAAATCGGAAAGGTAGCTCATTTATCCTACGGACAAAACCTCCGAAATTTCCTGTTGAGGAATACACCGAAGGCATTGGCTGCAAAGCGGATGTTAGATCTTTACAGTATTGACTATTGAGTAATCGAAAGTCAGCATCAAAGGGATAACTGTAACCAAAGGAGTTGCTGGTCATTATGAGGTAAAACGCCTCATGAAAAAACTCGCGCTCTTCGGTATTTCTCTGCTATTTACAACGCTTACTTTTTCACAAAATTTGGTTCCAAATCCAGGCTTTGAAACCTGCTATAAAAAACCAGTACGTTGGTCTGGACATGCTGGTCATTTTAATAGCATCAGTCAGAAATGGATGTCTCCCAATCAGGGTTCTCCAGATGTGATTTGGGAGGAATCCATGCATTCCCTTTTTCCAAAGCGAAAAGGTATTTCTTTTGAAGGGCATGAGGCACGTAGTGGAGATAAGATGATAGGTATAAAAACCTACGGCTGTAAGTCGGGAATTATGCAATGCCGGGAATACATCGAGGTCAAGCTGGAGGAGCGTTTGATTCCTTGTGCTACCTATTACTTGGAATTTTGGCTGAACCCCGTAGCTAACTCGATTCGGGTGAATAATTTTGGTGCAGCTGTTTTGGATACGCCTTACATTGAACCCTATGCAGAGTTGCTGGACGGGGTAAATCTGGTGCTAAATGAGGAGCATATCGTCGATGGTAAGCCTAATGAATGGCAGAAAGTTTCTGGTTCATTTGTGGCCAATAGCCCTGCTCTCTTTTTGATGATTGGCAACTTCTTTAATGATGACGAGACCTTAGCTAAGAAGCTTCCCGGAAGCATTCCCTATTCCTTCTACCTCTTGGATGATGTACTATTGCGGCGAGAGCCAGGAACCTATGATATGTCCTGTTTATTGCAGCAACCATCCGGTACCGTATTTTCTCTGGAGGAAGTGTACTTTGATCATAATCAACATACCATCCAATCTGGTTCCTTCCCAGTTTTAGAAGACTTGGCAGGTATTTTACTAGAAAATCCAGGCCTAAGCATTGAACTTCATGGCCACACGGATGACACCGGAAGTACTACCTTCAATCAGGAACTTTCGGAGCGCAGGGCAGCAGCCGTAAGTGCCTTTCTCGTTACTAAAGGCGTGGCACCTACTCGCCTGTCAACGAAAGGCTTTGGTGCTACCAAAGCAGTTGCTGAAAACACAGATGAAGCAGGCCGACAATTGAATCGTCGAGTAGAGGTAAAGATTATTCAGCAGGATTAGTATCCGTTCTAGAATTTTGAACTTGGCAACCAGATGTCTGACCTTGCCCAACTATCCTTTAGCTTTTGTTCTATTTCCGCTGTAGGCTTTGACTGTGCTTTTAAAGCTTGTAGCAAGCCATAGTACGACCAACCATTGTTCGGATGATCGTCTAATTCCTCTTGGAAGGTTTTTTCGGCATTTGCGTATTGCTCCATCTCAAGGTAGGCGGCTCCCAGCCAGTGCCTGGCAGAGAAAGGAAGTGGCTCGGGTTCATCATAAGCCATTTCATCTTCTTTTTCTACGGCCCGCTGGAAGGTGGATAAGGCCTTTTCCATATCTCCTTCCATCCAATAGATTTCCCCTTCTAGAATTCCGACTAGCGTGCCCAGCAGTCTTTCTGCGGGATGACCCCGGTATTTTGCTTCTGATGTATCTGTTGTGGTTGACAGTCTTTGAAGATAGACTTGGGCAAAGTCAGCAGCGCCGGTTTTGAGATGGGCATACCCTTGGGCAAAATCCCACATGCCACCAGGAATGTCATTATCAGGGCGCTCTTTGACAGCCAATACTTCATCAAACCGACCAAAGCGTAATAAAGTCATTACTTGAAACATGGTGTTACCCGTTCGTTTCGCATAGTCTTTACCGGCCTGTATGGCAATCGCTCCTTGCCCGTCAAAGGCGGCAGCATATAAAAGCATATGAAGGTTGTGAGACGGATAGATGGCTACCGCTTTACCTAATTGAGCTTTCTGATCGGTATGCCAAGCCTGCAGATTGGCACGTACAGACTCTCCCCATCGCCCTACCTCATTGTAGGTGTGTGAAGGCATGTGATTGATATGGCTGGCTCCGGGAATTGTATTCCCTAAAGTGGCAGCACAGGCTTCTCCCAGTTCTGGCTTGGAGGTGGCTTCGGTAGCATGAATATAATGGTGGCAAGCTCCCGGGTGTTCGATATCCTTGGCTAGGACTTTTTCCAAAATTTTGATGATTTTTTGGACATCTGGATCTTCGATATCTCGAGCTCCTCTCCTAGGTTCCAAAATGAATAGGGCTTCGGCATAAATGGTGGCTACATCATCATCATCGGGATATTGTTCATAAACCTCAGCCATGGCCCTGGCATAAGCTGTGTCTTGCTTGGCTCGGAATTCTTTATCATAGTTTTCAATATATCTAGGGAGCATCGCCTTAATCAACGCCTTTTCGACGGGACTGGCATGTTTCTTTGCTAACATTTGGGCATGTTGAATGGCTTCATAGGCACGTGGAGCGTCATCTTCAGAAAGGGAACCGTTCAAATAGGCGCCTAATGCCCAAGCTTCTCCCCAATAACAGATGGCACAATTAGGATCCTGTTTTTGAGCTTCTCGGAAGGATTGAGCAGCCTCTTTTACACCAAAAGCATACTTAAGCTGTATCCCTTGATTAAAATAGGCCTGGGCGAGTTCGTTTTTGGTGGAAACGGTGCGTGAGAATTCGCCTAAAGCTTCTGTATACAGCGGAATAGTATCCATGGCAGCTGGCATTTGGCCATGATCACCATGCTGGGCGTTGATAGCTATTGTATAAAGAATTGCAATTGTCAGTAGATAAGTCGTCCGGAAGGGAAGATACATAAGGCGTTGGTTTCGGTTAGTATTCTGTAGTTAATGTAAAGCTAAACTATGAAAAAATGAATATAGGTAGATATATGCGAATATAACTAACGTCAACCTATTTGCTGATACAGTCTATTGAATGTTGCATATCTCAAAACTATCTCTGAATGCCTGGCAGGCAGGCTTGGGGCTGCGAATGGTACTTTTAGTCCATAACTTCGTTAAAAAAATGTCTGGTAGCTCAGGCTATCTTCCATTTTTTTTGCCTCGTTAGGTTCAAAAATCACCCATTTTCGCCATCATAATAGCTTTGAGATACGCGCTAGAGAAAGGAAGTCTTAGGAGAAAAATCCTATACTAATTCCAACTCCTCTTTATGAGCCTCTAAAACGGGAATGATGAAGTCGATGAGTTCGCGCAATTCCCAACCTATCAACTCGGCTCCTTTTCGTACCTCTTCCCGATCAACAGATGCTGCGAAGGTCTTGGTCTTGAATTTCTTGAGCACAGACTTGGCTTTCATGCCTACAATCTTGGTAGGACGAATAAGAGCAGCTGCATAGATGAAGCCTGTCAACTCATCTGCTGCTACAATACACTTATCCAGCATAGATTCCCTGGGCACGTTCCATTTGGTGTAGTGACCAGCAATGGCATGAGCGATATCTGTTTCTCCCATGTCATTCAGTTGTTGCACAATAACATTAGGGTGTTGATCTGGGTACTTCTCGTAGTCAGCATCATGTAGCAATCCGGTAATGGCAAACTTTTCTTCATCTTCTTCAAAATGGCGAGCCATGGCTCTCATGACAAGTTCTACCGTTCGGGCGTGACGGAGGAGGGAAGTGGTCTTTGTCATATCTCGCAGGATCTCGTCTGCTTGTTCGTAGTTGATATTCATGTTGGTGACTTTTCTTTTATCTGTGGGATAAAGGTGTGAAATAATTGGCAGAATTTGGAATGCGGGGTTTGTTAGTTAGAAGGGGCAGGGGCAGAGAGGATTTGTTAGAGGGAAACACCCACCAAGAGTAGTGGTGGGGAAGGAAGGGTCAGGGGAGGTAAAAGCCGAGCTGCATGGGGAGTCCTTTGCCATCATAGGCAATAGGGTTGGGGAAGTGGC
>CAJXPD010000151.1 GCA_913057785.1 uncultured Lewinella sp.
GCCTTTGCCGCCTTTGCCAGCTCTACCTCCCCGGCCTTTACTACTCCCGCCACCACCTCTACCTCCAAATTCGGTAGTGCGCCCGCCTTGACCATGCGATTGATTTACACAAGCAAAAGCAAACAAGCCCTGGTAAGCGCCACCGCCGCCACCTGCAACAAGTAAAATATCCCAGCTAGTACTGCCCGCTTCCTGGTAAAGAATGGCCGAACCACCGCCACCACCACTCCGGACAAAGCCAGAGCCGAAGACGGCGGTATCATCATCACTTTCTCCCTTACCTCCTGTAATGAACCGGATAGTGGACCCCGGTTTAAGTTCAGTACTTGCTTCACCAATCTTAAAAACAGCACTGACACTAGCACCTTCTCCCCCCTTCGCTTTACAAACTTGTCCTAATCTTTCGCTAATTTTTGCTGAGCCACCGTCGCCACCTCGAGCAGACAGGTAGATGTAAGGAAGAGAGGGACTAGCAGGAATCACCAAGTCGTGGTAGTTAGCATTGAAGTTGATTGTATCTGCCGTACCGTCATCAAGTAGATTGGTCGTTTGAGCTAGAGTATTATTTACGAGACTTAACAAGCAAATAATCCAAAGTATCTTTTGCGGATATTTTAGAAATCCGGGCCTGAGCACATCCATGGTATCTGTTTTAATAGGTAAATCAAATCGATTGATGCAAAAGTGCTAGCAATCGATCTTAACAAACCCGACAGAAACATGAAGAAATCAGACATGCACTATAAATAATTGTTTGTTAAACATTTATAGAAAGCTGATTACACCAAGTAGCATATGTCTAGCCAAAAAAATTACTGCAGATCAACAAAGTGCAAAGCGTAACACTTGCCATTTAAATCCGTATTTTACCGTTGATGATTGTAATTTCCATGATGCTCAAGTCAAAGTACCGCAGCCTGATCACGGTGATAGTCCTTTTCGGAAATCTGGTAGGTTTACCAGCCCAGGATCAAGGCCATGTCACAGATTCGATTAAAATCTATGAGCTGGGTAATAAGGCCTTTTCTTTGAGATCCAGTCAACCGGACAGTGCTCTTTTGTTAGCAGAAACCGCTTTACAATTGGCTGAGCAGACAAGAGACACCCAAGCTCAGGTGAGTCTTCTACGCATTAAAGGAGTGGTGCACTATGGACAGAATCAGTTAAAGGATGCCTACCACAATTTTGAGCAATCTTATGTGTTGGCCAAGGCGATTCAATTCAGAGAGGGACGATTATTGATCAATCTTGGAAATGTGCTCTTCCGACAGGAGCAATACGAAGAAGCACTCGAGAAATTCCAAGGTGCCTTGGATCTCAGTGCAAAGAAGGATACTGCCTTGTGGATGGATGCCCTCAACAATTTTGGAAGTGCTCATTTCAATTCAGGAAACTTCAAGGCCGCTATTCCCTATTTTGAACAGTCTTTGTCTTTGCAGAGAGCTGTTGGCAACCTTCAGGCTCAATTGCCTATCATTTACAATATCGCCTATGCACAGAGTAAGATAAAAGCTATAGAAACCAGTGATCAAACGATTCAGGAAGGTATCAGATTGGCAAATGAATTGGACGAAGCTAGTTGGGTAGCCAAGTTTCATACCAGACAGGGAATCGATTACTCAGATCAAGGGTATTATATTCAAAGTATCCAGGCTCATCAAAAAGCTTTAGCCATTCAAGACAGTCTCGGAAATCAAAATGCAGTTGCGAATGCATTGTATTCGATTGGTACAGTACGCCAGGACAACAAGGATTTTGAACTTGGACATGAATACTTCCAGCGAGCTTTAGTTCTATTCCGTAAAGCCAACCGAATTAGGAATGTGGCAAATGCGCTCAATGCTATCGGCAACAGTTTTAAACAGCAAGGAGAATACGGACAGGCACTGAATTATTTTCAGCAAGCCGTCGCTTTATACGAACAGCAGGAGGAGCGCCAGGCTAGCCTAGCTTTTCCCTTTTTCAATTTGGGGGACAGCTATGCACAATTAAACCAATTGGATTCCGCTGCTTTCTATTTAAACAAAGCCCTGAGGCGGGTGGAAGGGCTCGATAGGAAAGTCATCGAAGCATTGGTTTTTTCCAGTTTGGGAAAGGTCGCGCAAAAACAAGGACTAGAACAGCAAGCCATCCAATATTATGAAGAAGCAGTAGTTGCTGCCCGGGAAGAAAACTTGAGAAGAGAGGAGTTGGAAGCCTCCTGGTTGTTGTATCAGGCCTTAAAGCGGCAAAATCGTCCACTAGAAGCCCTCAATTACTTAGAACGGCATCAGACATTACAGGATTCTATGTTCAATGAGGAAAGTACCCGAGAGATTACCCGAATAGAATCCCAATTTGTATTCGAACAAGAAAAGAAAGAACTAGCTTTCCAAAATGAAATAGAAAAGCAGCAACTGGATGATGAGATCCGGCGTCAACGTACCTGGCAATACGTACTAGCGGGTGCATTGCTATTGAGTCTCTTGGCGCTATTCCTGTTCGTGCGTTTCCAACGATTTCGCAAAGCAGCAGCTCTAGAGCAAGAGCGGCTTAACAACCAGATCAATTTACAGAAACTGACTTATGAGCAAAAGGAAAGAGAACGGCTACAGGATCTAGATGCCTTTAAATCACGATTCTTTGCCAATATTTCCCACGAATTGCGGACACCGATCACCCTTATCAATACACCTATTGAACAATACCTGAAAGAACAAGGCTCAAAAATCGGCGACAAGGGTAGAAAAACCCTAAGGAGGGTACTTAAAAATGGCCGTAGCCTGCTTCAACTGGTAGAAGAACTCCTGGATCTATCACGCTTGGAAAGTGATAAACTTCAACTGGAGGAAAGTGTAACACCGCTCTTACCATTTACCCGACAACTGCATGGTGCATTCGAATCTAAGGCAGCTATCCAGCAAATTCAGTACGACTTTAGTTCCAATCTAGCTGAGGATGAACACTATTGGATCGATCGGAATCGCTTGGTGAAGATTATCAACAACTTGCTTTCAAACGCATTGAAATTCACGCCGGTAGGTGGATCCGTGCTAATGTCAGTAGAACAGGAAGAGGGACAGCTTGTGATTAGGGTAAAGGACACTGGCCGAGGTATTCCTCCAGAGGACCTTCCCCATGTTTTTGAGCGTTATTTCCAAACCAATAGAAATGATCTACCGTCGGAAGGTGGCTTGGGCGTTGGACTAGCGCTATCTAAGGAACTCTCAAAATTGATGCAAGGTGAGCTTAGTGTGCAAAGTGAATGGGAGAAGGGTGCAACGTTTAGGCTACAAATTCCGCTACGCAAAGCGGAAAATGTCGAAGAATATCCTGATTTAGAATTATCAGCAGCAGAACCCGCAATTGAGGCTACAAATGCAAGCCTCCCCATCCTTCCAGGAACATTTACTAGTGATGGAAAGAAGCCCCGGATACTAATTGTGGAAGACAATGCAGATATGCAACAGTTGATTTATGACCTCCTTGCTGATTCCTATGAATGTCAGATTGCAAGACACGGAGCAGAAGCATGGGACTGGATGACGAATGACCAAATTAAACCTGATGATACTGATCTCATTATTTCTGACATTATGATGCCACACATGGATGGTTACGAATTGCTACAACGCATCAAGCAGCATTCAGCATGGCAGAAAAAACCAGTTGTCATGCTAACCGCCCGAGCTGACAATGAGGATAAGCTAGAGGCGCTTCGCTTAGGCGTAGATGATTACCTGCTCAAACCCTTTTCTGCCGACGAACTTTCCGCCCGTATTGCCAACCTTCTTTCTAATTATCAAGAACGAAAGTCCTTTCAAGAAAAGGAAAAATTTACCGTGGAGGTAGCATTCGAACCCACCCTTTCTGCTGACCAAGTTTGGTTGGAGACGTTGGAGACAATCGCTAAAGATGCCTTAGAAAAGAAACTGGACATCACAGCCGCCTACCTCGCCAGCCAAATGGCAGTGAGCGAACGACAGCTCCTTCGACGCATAAAATCCTTGACCGGCTTATCTTCTAAACAATACATCCAGACGGTGAAGCTACAGAAGGCACGCCATCTACTCGAGAACAAGACCTATAACACGATTTCTGAGGTGGCCTACGCCTGCGGGTTCAATACCCCCACCTATTTTGGTAAGATCTTCGAAAAGCACTTTGGTAAAAAGCCACGCGCTTATCTAGGATAGATAGTCTGAGGTGATGCGAATGTCATGGATGATGGGTTAAATGCTTTTCTTCTCCCTTGAAAGCTGAAAAACAAAGAACTACCCAATTTCCTATCTTCACCTCTTACGCCGCCTTTGCAAAAACTCCTGCTTCTTCCTTTGCTTCTCCTTATTCCACTCCTTTTTCTCCTTGGCTGTCATGGGGCGGTCCGTTTGTGGATGAGGGTGATCCTTGATTTGGGTGAGTTTATTCTTGGTGAGTTTTTCGATGTCCTTTATGTAAGCATTTTCTTCGGGGCCACTGATAGAAATGGCAATGCCTTCTTCCCCTGCCCTACCCGATCGACCAATGCGATGAACGTAGGTTTCTGGGACGTTGGGAACATCGTAGTTGATGACGTATTTGAGGCCACTGATGTCAATGCCTCTCGCGGCTATATCTGTGGCTATCAATATCTTCGTCTTCTCTGATTTAAAGTTTTTCAGGGTTTGTTGTCGTCTATTTTGGCTCTTGTTGCCATGGATGGCTTCAGCTTTAAATTTGAACTTCTTCAAACTCCGGACCAGCCGGTCTGCACCATGTTTGGTTCGGGCAAATACCAATATTTGTTCGTTTCTGATTTCTCCTAAGATATGGCTGAGGAGCTTGGTCTTTTCCGGCTGATTGGTATAATAGACGTATTGACTAATGGTCTGAACCACCGAAGACTTCCTAGCCACCTCTACTCGCTCTGGCTCAGTCAGCATCTTCTTGGATAAGTCGATAATATTATCCGGCATGGTAGCGGAGAAAAATAGGGTCTGTCGCTTCTTGGGCAGTATTGCAATCAACTTTCGAATATCATGAATAAAGCCCATGTCCAGCATCCGATCCGCTTCATCCAGCACAAAGATCTTGATATCGTCTAAGCTGATAAACCCTTGATTGATCAAATCGAGGAGTCTACCCGGCGTGGCTACCAGTATTTGAACGCCCTTCTTCAGTTGAGTGACTTGAGCGCCTTGCTTTACTCCACCAAATATTACCGTATGCGTCAAGCCCGTATATTTGTTGTAGTCTCTGATATTTTCATCTATCTGAATGGCCAGTTCCCGGGTGGGAGTGACGATCAGGGCCCTCAAACTAGAAGTCTGTCCTTTCTTAACATCAATCCGGTAGATCAGCTGAATGATGGGAATGGCGAAGGCCGCTGTTTTACCCGTTCCGGTTTGCGCGATGCCTAAAACATCCTTCCGTTTTAGAATCTTAGGAATAGCTTCCGCCTGTATTTTGGTAGGATTTTCGTACCCCTTCTCCCCTATGGCTTTGAGTATTGGATCAATTAGCTTGAGACGCTTAAACTCCATTGCTGCAATTTTTTGATACCCGCACCGCCGACACACACTGGCTGTTTCAATCCAAAAAATTGATCGGATGGGCGTATAAAATCACGCGCAAGATAAGAAATGTTGTTTTAAGGCTTATTTCAGGCTAAAACAGAGCACATATCGCATACCCAAAGCTACAAGACCTTCACTCCGAGAAGGGTACAAACACCTCACCATCATAGCGATACAGGCCCGTGTCGCGGGTACCTAACCAGAGAAATCCTTCTTTATCTTCCAAAAAGGTCCAAACTCCTTCATTGAAAGGCCCTTCCTTTGCACTAATACAGGTAAAAGACGCCCCGTTGTAGCGACAAATCCCACCGTCCTCCCCACCACAGGCAAACCAAAGGTTTCCATCTTTAGCTGCCATAATTCTAGTCACGACATTACCTAGCAAACCATCCGCTGTAGTGACAGTGGTAAAGGATCGTCCATCGTAGCGATAAGCTCCGCCCCAATTGCTGAACCAGATATCACCATGCTTGTCTTGCAATACTGGCCAGGCCCAATCGTGACCACTTAATTCTTCTAACGGAAGCCTGGTAATAGACTTTCCATCATAACGAAACACGCCCGCGTTAACTCGGCCACCAAACCAGATGTTACCGGCATCGTCTTCCAAGATATACTCCACATTATTTTTCTCCGAATTCTTAAAGCCTTTGCCATTTTTGTCCACTTCAAAGGGGGTGAAGGATTGCCCGTCATAAATGTAAACTCCATCAATTGTGGCGAACCATAGTTTTCCACCCCGGTCTTCCATAATGCTAAAAACCTCAAGCGATTTAGCCTGAGGTGTGTTTCCTGCCGAGTTGGAAATCCATTCACTCCCCTCTGATCCAGGGATATCAATTTTAGAGAAGTGCTCCCCTTCATACACATTGACTCCAGCGTCTGTTCCTACCCAAATCCTCCCCGCTCGATCTTCCAATAGATCCCAAACTGCGTTGCTGTACAGTCCGTCTTTTGTGGTAAATTGGCGAAAGGTTTTCCCGTCATATTTATATAGCCCTTCCCCAGTTGTGCCGAACCATAGGTTGCCATCCTTATCCTGTAAGCTACAGTGCACATTATCCCCTGAGTGCGCGCCTAAGGTTTTGATCAGTTTAGCAGCGCCAGCTGGCAAAGCTGTTGCGTTCTCTTTTTCATTGGATAAACCCTGATTTACTTGCCCGCTACAGGCTGTTAGTAGATGGACTACGACTACGGCTAGTATTAGCATACAATGGAAGCACTGTGGAATCCTGATCTTTTTATGAGTCGATGGGTTACACATAGGTAGAAGTACTTTTCAATTTACTGTTCAAGATAAGTCATTTGACCAGCCGGAACGACCAGACAGTTGCCACCTAGTCTTAATCTAAGCCCCAAGGCCAATGGGGCACTGGAGGAAGGAATCTCTTCCATACCCCAATCACATTCTGAAAATACCGCTTCGGTGGTATGTGTGAATAGAATGTGAGGAAGAACTCCCGTAAATCTCGCCGGTCTAGAATAAACCGTCCCTATTGCCATCAACCATTCTTCACCAGGTTTGAGGACTCTGCTGACGGAGGGCTGCTGCAGATATTTTGGTATTTCATTCAGCAGACTATCGGTAATATCCAAGCCATCCATAGCCCATCGTTCCGTCAGTGGAATAAGATTGAATGGTTCCCGACTATTGGTGTCTAAATAGTCAGCAGTTTCAAAATTAAGTTGAAGCTGAATGGAAAGGGTGGTATCATTGGTGAGGGTGATGGGTATATATCTAATGCTGTAAGTACCACCAAGACTATCGGTGTAGTTTACACCACGGTTGATGCCGTTTTCGATTTGAAGCCCTGTGTGCCATGCTTCCCCTGGTTCATCAGTTGATTTTTGAGTACAGTGAGCCAAAGCACTCCAGCAGGTAAGTAGAAAGAGTAGGTTTTTAATCATGACATCTTATTGATCTAGCGGAAGCTAAACATCCGAAGTTTTACTAAGCCAATCCCGGGATAAACTTCGGATGTTTACATCGCTGCCTATTCAAAAGTAGCAGACTATTTCAATAAGATGTGGTCTCAATTGTAAAAGATTGTAAAGGCTTTGTAACACCGTCAAAACTAACTAGGATTCCCTCCTAGCGTCTCCGCAATATAGTCGTCTATGATGATCTCCAAAACCTCGAGTGGCACTGCGCCATTCTTCAAGATCGCATTGTGAAAGGCCTGTAGTTCAAATTTATCCCCTAGCTCTTGCTTGGCCTTGGCTCTCAATTCCAAAATCTTCATCATGCCGACCTTGTAGGAACAGGCTTGTCCGGGTAAAACAATGTAGCGTTCGACTTCGGTAACCACCTCAGCTCTATTCATTCCCGTATTGGCAATCATGTACTCAATCGCTTCCTCACGTGTCCATCGTTTAAAATGAATACCGGAATCGACGACTAATCGAACGGCTCTCCAAATCTCAGCTTGTAATCTTCCCAAATTGCCAAAAGGGTCGTTATCGTAAAAGCCTAATTCCCAAGCTAGGCGTTCGGTATACAAAGCCCAGCCTTCTGCATAGGCAGAAAAAGGAATGACCTTTCTAAAAGTAGGTAATCCCGTCAATTCCTGTTGAATCGCAAATTGAAAGTGATGACCGGGAATACCCTCATGATACGCCAATGTTTTCATTCCATACTTCAGCACTGCTTGTGGATCTCTGAGGTTGATATAAAACTGTCCTCCCCGGGAGCCATCCAAAGCGGGGCTGTTGTAATAAGCCAAGGGACTGCCCTCTTCCGTAAATTCAGGGACGCGTTTTACCTCCAGTCCTGCTTTGGGTCGTACATCAAAGGCTTCACCTAAGCCATCTTCTATTTCTTCCAGTATCTTGCCAAAATCTGCAATGATCATTTCCCGACCTTCGTCCCCTTTAGGATAGAGGAATCGTTCGTCTTGATTGAGTACTTGAATTATTTCGCCGAGTGTCTTGGTGGAATCCGCTAATCCTTGTGCGGCTAAGATCTCATTCATCTCTTCCGTAATCCGAGTCACCTCTGAAAGCCCGAGTTGATGAATTTCTTCCGGGCTAAGATCGGTAGTTGTATGCTGCTTCAATTGATAACGATAGTAGGCCTCTCCATTGGGCAGCTTCCAAACACCAGCATCATCGGTAGCTTTTTCCCGAAGTTTTTCGAAGTAGTCGATCAGCAGATAGTAGGCAGGGAAAACTGAATATTGAATGGCAGTTAATGCTGATGACTGGTAGGACCGTTTGACACCGTCTGAAAGCTCCTCTAGCTCATCCAATTTTTCACTGAGGTGCGTATACAATAGATTGGTTTGCCCGGTTTTAGGACTATCCACGGTAGCAATAGAATCAGCTCGATTGAAGCCAACAAAGCCTTTCATTTCATCTAAAACCATATCTATGACAAACTTCGGGGGGATAATATTTTCGGCTTCACTGATCTTTAGCGACTCAATCAATTGTGTAAACTTGGTCTCAAATTTTGACAAACGAGAGATATAGGCTTCGACATCACTTTCATCCTCCAATTTGTGAGCGCGCACCATGAATTTAGGTAGACCGCTTTGGATACCCTGCAACTGATTGACCCGGTAGACATGATAGAAAAACGGTTCTGCTTCCACGCTGTTTAGCTTCATATAGTAGGCCAAAATCTGGGTATTGAGTTGATTCGCTTTGGATTGCTTGTCAAAATCATAACTCAATAAGGTCGCATAGTCCTTTTTGGCTTTCCGGAGGCCTTCCCAATTTTTAGCATCGGATATATCATCCAATTCATCCTTGTACATATCATAGAGAATTGGTAGACCTAATGAGGTAGTCGCCTCGGGACTTTCCAAGGCCAACTCTATGAAGACTTTTTCGTAAAAATGTCTGATGTTAAAGGGCTTGAACCAGATCAGGTTGATCAACCATGTTACCCCGATGACCAATAGGAGCAGTAAGGATCTGCCTACCCAAAACTTCCAAGTACGTTTCTTTTCTATGATTATGTGCTTCATCGACTAACAAATTTCTAATCTTCGTATGTTCGGCCCTCGAATGGATGTCATTTAGGACAATAGATAAAGATACCTTGCTTTTTGGTGGTAGCCGACCACATTTTGATGTGGAAAGAGAGATGTGTGAAAAGAGCTTGGAGGCCGTAGAAGATCACTATTCTCGCCTGATGGACAATCGGATTACGCTCTATTTCTTATCTTTTTCGGTCAAAGTCTCCGCTACGTACCAATGGATGTTACCGTAAGTTCTTGGACCAGTCCAGGCGTCTCGATCGAAGGTTAATAGATAATAGACAGTCTTGGTCTCTTTGGTAATCGGAATGATAGCAGGCCATATATTTTTCCCCACCGGATGTTCGGAAAGGCTCAACTCTCCGATTTTCTTCAAGCCGGGATAGGTCAACACCTCCAAGGGGCAAGGAGATTTGCCCCGGCCAATGAAGGCGTACCGTTTCCCTCCAACCTTTTGCAGCAGGACACCGGTGCTGGAAGTCGGTTCATACACCTCGATCTGCTTCCATTCTCCATCCCATTCATCCGCCTCCATTAGAATCGTCTGGTAACCCTTTTTAGCTTTACATATCAGCATGCGCCATTTACCCACCTCATCATCCCAGATGACCGATGGATCTTCTTCATTCCCTACCGATTCATACTTGAGCTTGGCACAGGCAATTTCGGTAAGGCCAAAACGAAGATCTTTTTCTGTTTCTCCCGCGTATAGCATATGATCATCACGATGGGAAACAGTAAAAACTTTCCAGTTTTTACTTTTACGATCGTAAAAAACGTCTGATGCTGCCCACTGTCGAATCAAGCCATCTCCTTTATTGAAAACCAGCGCTCCTGATACCCGCCATTCCTTGGTCACCAGGTCATAACGGTAGATTCCTTGGTAGAGTTGCGTGCCGTAGCCTCTTGTGGTCATAGCTACCCAGATTGTATTACCCTCTACCATCAGACTCCCATCTTCGTAATGTAACACTCTAGGATCTGCTTGTGCGGTTCCAGTTGTCAGGTATTGTTCAACTTTCGAAATCGCCACCTTAGCTCCACTTCCCAGCTTTGCACCAACCAACAACTTAAAAGAAGACAATACCTTCTTATCTCGAAGTTCAAAATGTTCACTAACATCGAAGGAACCCAAAACGGTCCAATCTTCCCCTTTCACCAAAAGAACATTAACGAACTTCCCGGTTAAATGGATACGTAAGGTATTAGGTGCAGCTACCCCCTTTTCGGCAAGGGTCTCGCTGGATACCAATTTCCCATTCTTAATAATCTCAAGGGTCAACTGCCCCTCTTCTACATCAGCATTCTGCTGTGAAAGGATAAATTGATTCTGTTGATCTTGATACAAAGACAAGTGGACAGTTGCGGGTCCTGACTTAGCGCGCTGTGCTTGAATATCCAGGTCGATAGCAGCGTAGTTATATAATTGGCCCAGATGGATAAAACTATGCTGTTCAGATTCGGTGGTGTTGGAAAGTTGTAATGAATTCTCCTTTTGGGTAAATGTACAACCTGGAGCAGTGAGATGAATCTTAGGATACAATGATTCATCAAGGATATCTTGTGAAAAGTCTAACTTGCTTAATTCAACGGATGAATTGTAAAAGTTACGAACCTGATAATCTTTCTTAAAGTGTAGGGATAAGGGATTGATAGATTGTGTAAGACCACTCCCTGGAACCACAAATAGTAGTGGTATGAGGAAAGTTAGACTCAAATACTTTATAGCAATACCAGGATTCATCCTATAATTTTTTAATTCAAGATATACCCCCTCACTTCTTCCTCAATATTTTAATAATTCGACCATATACCAATTCAGACAAACTCCAGTTGTATCCCTCAAAATCAGTAGTATTGGTAAATTGAACCACTACTGCATCTATATCTGGGTGATACCGAGCAATGCTCTGATAGCCGGGGATTAATCCCGTATGGTTGTAGACATAAATGGAAGAATAAATCTCCTGCTCTCCCGCTTTGAACAAGGAGCCATCGTTCAAGGCGCGAAGGAAGGTGCCTACGTCTTCTGCTGTAGCAATCATGGAGCTGTAATCAGTCGTTTTGATATCATCCTCGACGCCGACGTAGTACCCACTCATCAAACTATCCAGCTTCACTTCACGAAGCGAGCCATAGGTGTGCGTAAGCCCTAGCGGCTTCAAAATCTCCTCTTTGATGTACTGAGACTTATCGCCGCCAGTCAACTTTTTGATGAGTTCGGAAATCAATAAGTAGTTCGTATTAGAATATTCGTAGCCTTGATCAGGGGCAAAGCTAGCCGGTAGGTCAAGAACTCTTTCCAACGCCTCCTCGCTACTTTTTGGTGGGTCAACCCAAAAGTTGGGTGTATCAGTTAAATTGGGGATGCCGCTTCGATGTTGCACCATCAATCGCAAAGTGATCGCTTCCGCATGCTCTATTCTCCCTACTAGTTCTGGGAAGTAATCGGCAAGTGTTTGATCCAGCGATAACCGCCCATCACCTACCAATCTGGTAATGGCCACAGCATCATACAACTTACTGATGCTGGCAATCTTAAACAAAGCTTCGGGATAGGCCGGTATCTTATTCTTGGTATCGTGCCAACCCGCAACATAAAAGCCTGGCGGCTGACCGGCTTGATCCACATAGACGATAATGCCATCAAAGTCATGCTTGAGGGCTTGGTCTACCTGCTCTTGGACAGTATCAGGGATGGGCTGTAGCCACGCCCACAGCATGGTCCAGGGCACGAAGTACAAGGAAGTAATCGTCCCCAGAAATAATAGTAGCTGGATGATTCGTTGTTTAGTCATAGGTTGATTTCTCGGGCCTCTGGCAACGAAGCGATCTTACCTCTTTCATCTGTTATCTATTCATCTTCATAGAATAATTGCCATGTTGGCTGTAACTGATGACCTTTCCAGTCCGATCTCGTTGAAAGACGATAGTTTCTCCTAGTTCTTTGTCGGATCTAATTCTTCGAAAAGTATCTCCTTCGATATGTTTGAGAAAAGTCATGGCATTCCCGGGCTTTTCCGCTGGCAATCCTAGTACGACCAATTGATCCCCCCAAGTAGATATATACTCCTCGCTCCACCAAGGCATGGGGTTGTAGTAGCCTACGTATTCTTGAAGCTTTTTGACTTTAGCTTCATCTGCTGTGGAGGTCTCTGTTGCTCTTGCCTTACTGAGGATAGCATCAATCCCATTGGAGTATTTGTTGGGATTGGTGCCACTAGCATTGATCATAACCGAGTAAGCTCTCTTTCGCTTCAGGTCGAGTTGAAGGGTTGATCTATATCCCGGGCAAGATCCACCATGCCCCGCCCAGGTGTTGCCGTTTGCACCTTTATACACCACAAAGCCCAATCCCCAGGTCGTTTTCCAATCTGGGTTGGTCCAGTGCACTTGCTGCATGTACTTCAGCGTGGAAGGCTTCAAAATCTCCGTAAGCGAACTATCTCTTAGGCGAAATTGCCAGGAAGCAAACTTCCCGAGGTCATGGACGTTCGAGGAAAACCCGGCCGCTGGAGCAATCCCATTGGCCTGAAATAGGTTCACTTTTTTCCGATCTCCTGTTCTAGTTACCGCACTATAACCAATGGCTAGGTCCGCTCCGTACAACGGCTTTGGCATTTCAGTACGCGTATCTGAAAGGCCTAATGGCTTCAGGATATTTTGCTGCACGTATTCATCGTAGGAAACACCAGATACCTCCTCGACGATTTCACCCAAAAGAGTCAGCCCTAAATTGCTGTATTGAAAATAAGTGGACGCAGGGTAAAGCGTTTTCTGATCAGCAAGCTTGGCATCAACTTCTGCCTTGGTTGGAAATGGGAAATCCGGTGCAGTCCAATAAGGGTAGGCCGCTTCTCGAGGCAGCCCGGAAGAATGTGTCAATAAGGATCTAATCGTAATTGGACCGCTATCTGCATATTGCTGTTCTACCTTGTAGGCGGGTAGTAGGTCACTAATTTTATCATCCAGTCGAAGCTTACCTTCATCGTACAATTTCATGATGGCCACTGCGGTAAACAGCTTAGAAATGGAACAGATACTACAAAGCGTTGATGCATCGGCTTTTACCTCCTTTTCTACATTGGCCATACCCACTGCACCCGACCACAATACCTTTTGATCCTCAATCACAATAGCACTTAAACCAGGTAGTTTATCAAAGTCCTTTTGGGCATCTAACCAAACCTCCACCAGCTTGAAAGCTTCAGCGTAATTCTTTTTGGTTTCCTGCGTAAAGAGTGTGAAGGATAAAAAGGAAAGGAAGAGGGTGAAATGGAACTTCTTCATAATTTTCACATTGATGATTTTCTGAGGCTTGGTCATCCGAAATTTACCTCTGTCCCGCCTAAAAGAAATTTCGGATGACCCTCCTGGAAGACTTCAAAGAATAGCCGCGGCGCACTACAGCTCTGGATGCGGGTATTCGCTTGATCTGTTTTGGAAAGAAGTGATTTTTGGATTTTGGATCACACCATCCTTGATCTCAATGGCCCGTCGAATAGTCTCATCTTGAGCCCAGGCTTCAGGTCCTCCGATGATAGTAGGCAAATGTTGAGTCACTCCTTTAGATATTTCCCAGGTAGCGGCATTCCAAAGATAGGAAGGCGTGTGATCCACGGCATAATAGGACACTTCTCCTACCTGGAAGATCGGCGCATCAAAGCTGGTGGGCTTGGCAAAATAAAAGCCCATCCCTTCATCACAGCTGATATCCACAATCAAACAACCCGCTTTGAGACGGTCGCCCTGTCCTTCGGGCACAAACATTAACGGGTGATCCGTGTCCTGTAAGATACCGTTCACAATGATATCTGCATCCGATAAGGCTTCGGCAAAGGGGCGTGAAGAGCCATCGGACGTTAGGGCCATCACCTGCCCTTCTTCCAACTTGAAGTGTGCATAATTGACTCCGTCAATTTGATTGGGTACCGGTACAGCATCAGGTGTATATACTGTAATTTCTGTGATCCCTCTTACCTGCAAACCGCGGATAGCTCCTCTACTTACTGAACCATGGCTAGTGATCACCGCTTTAAGATCCGGTCCATAGTTGCCATCGATCCCACGGAGGTTCATGGCGTGCTGCACCCCTGCGTAGCCAGCAATTTCGTTGTTTTTTTGAAAGGTGTGCCCTTGCCATTTCCCTTCCGCAGACCAACTATGCATGGCTTCCCAGGCAATCAAAGTGAGTTTGCGATCAATAGCGGTTTGGGTAATATCTCGCTGTTGGACACAATGAGGCCAACCCCAGTGAATTGTACCTTCTTTCATATCCGTAAAATCTTTATGCACGGGTTTAGCCAATAAGGCCACATCACATTGTTCTAGGAGTTCAGCACGTGTTCGGATTCCCGCACACCTGCTAGCCAACTGGTCATCACTCCATCCAAAGGCCAAGCCATATCCTGCTTCGAAATACAACTGACCCCGGATTGTTGCATCCAAGCCCTCTAACTGATCCGGGTGAATAGGTACCCTTTTTTCCTGTTTTTTACTAGAGGTGCCGAACACACCGACGGTAAGTATACTCATGTATAGTTGATTTTAGACTCCTTTGCTAATCTTTGACCCTGACTTTATCAATCACATGACTAAGATTGGCAGGAACCTCCTTTATCAAATCATTGTACTGAAATTCTATGCTTTCAATGGCTTCCATGCTGGTATAGGCCGGACCAAAATACTGTAATTTATCACAGTCCCTAAATTCCAGTTGCTGGAGTTTACTTAATAATGGAATAAATTCGGGCGCATGGACCAGGGATTTATTAGTGAGTATCTTCAGCGCTTTGAGGTTCTGTAAGGCCTTAAATTCCTCCGGGTAGGTTTCCCCTTTGAAACCTCTGAGCATAAGCCCTTCTAATTGCGTTAATTTTCCGATTTCGGAAGTCAATGAGTCCGAGGACAAGTTAAGCACTTTTAAGGATTGGAGCTGACCAATCCCAATCAGCTGTTCCGCTTCGAAGGCATTCAGTCCTAGAATTTCTAGGTTTGGTAATTGGTAAATGGCTTCGGTGGGGACATCATATCCAAAGTAATTGAATATCCGCAATTCTCTTAGATTCTGGAGTGCTCCAATTTCGTCTGGTATATGGAAGGAACAGTAGCCAATTTTCAGGTATTCTAAATGTTGTAAGTTGCTGATCTTAGTAGAAATCGTCTCTCCTTTCGGCTTCACACCAGTCAAGGCCAATGCCTCCAAATGTTCTAAATCAAAGATACTTTCCGGAAGTACCTGTATCTTATTAGCGCCCAGTATAATCAAATACTTCAATTGAGAAAGCTGGCCAATCGATGGTGGAATCTCATTCAGATGGTATACATAATCGAAAATTAGCGTCTTAAGCTTGGTGAGGCCTTTAAAATCGTAGGGTGCATAGGGAGCGTCCTTGATCACGAGAGACTCCAACTTAGAAAACTTGCCTAAGGGAACTATATTTTCCATGACCGTACTGTCCACTTTCTTTCCAATGGAAATGGTCATCCCCAAAACCTTTTCCGCTTCAATCGGATCATATTGTTCTAGTTCCGAAATATCGTTAATGTACACGTGGGGCCTAGCCCGCTCCAAAGGATCTGCTTTGAGATACCAATTATTCACTTCCCAAATCGCATCAATAGTTTTTTCCGTAGGCTGGGTATCATCATTGGGGAGGCGATCTTGTGCTGGCAAGAAAGTTGTCGTTAAGAGCGCCCATAAAAGTAGTGTTCTGCGCATGCTTCATTGGTTTTGGATGGGTGATGATACGATAAAGTATGGCATGTGCAAAATACTAAGCCGGTGAACGTAGAATGGATTTATAGCTGTTTAAATTTTTTCCACAGCTGTACATTTTGCTGAAAATTTCTTACTCCGATATAATCACTACGCTACTACCTAGCCATGCCTCCTTATGGGGCGCTCCGAAAATCATTGTCGCTTCAGAATTTTGGCAATTCTATTGTTTATGATCTGTGACACATTCCACATATACAGCTTACGGTCAGTTGTGCTGTAGAATTGAACCAAAACAGCATCCAGGTCTTTGTGGTATTTTGCGAAACTCTGGTAGCCAGGAACCCAACCATCATGTGCATACTTGTAAATGGAGGAGTAAATTTCTTGTTCTCCCTTTTCAAACAATGATCCATCATTCAATGCCCTCAGGAAAGTTCCTACATCTTCTGCGGTGGCTAACATACCATGCTCATCACCCTTTAAATCATGGGGATATCCTACATGATAACCACTCATGACATCATCAATATCTACTTCATCTAGCGAACCGAAGGTATGGCGGAGGTTCAGCGGCTTTAGTATTTCCTCCTGAATGAATTGGAAGTTCGGATACCCCAATTCCTCATCCATGATCTTATTGATCAACAGGTAATTTGTATTGCAATATTCATACCCTTCACCGGGTTTAAAGTTAGCGGGCTTGTCCAGAATCAGGGCAAGGCTTTCTTCGTAGGTCTCCGTTGGCGCTCCCCAAAAATTCGGAGCATCTGTAAAATTGGGGATGCCACTTCTATGCTGTATCATGAGTCGCAATGTAATTTGCTCAGCATTTTGAATCTTTCCGACCAAGTCCGGTAAATAATCAGCGATGGTTTTATCTAGCGAAAGCCGCCCATCGCTTACCAATTTCGTAACAGCCACCGCATCATATAACTTGCTGATGCTAGCAATCTTAAATAGGGCATTAGGTTTGGCAGGAACCTTGGCAGCACGATCGTGCCAGCCAGAAGCAAAATACTGAGGGGACTTACCCCCTTGATCTATGTAAACGAGCACTCCATCAAATCCATGACCAATGGCCTCCTCCAACTGCTCTTGAATGGTATCGGGTATGGGTAGTATCCATGCCTTTACTAGTAGCCACGGTACAAAGTACAAGGAAGATATGGAGGCAAGAATAAATGCTATCCGCAGTATTTGTTTTGTTTTTCCCTTCATTATAATCCTTTCGGGCGGCGATTTTTATAGTTCCAGATTACTAGTTAATGGTTAGAATTACACTCCCCTTCTTGTGTCCTTTCTCTACATACCTATGCGCCTCCACCACTTCGTCCAATGGGTAAACTTTATCTATTGTAGCTTTGAGTTTCCCTTGCTCCGCTAATTTTTTCAAGGCTAGAAAAGATTTTTTCGGTGTTTGAGGAGCGCCATCGTCTATCGAAAGATACTTCCCTTTTTTATTTATCGCCTGCTTGCTCTTCACTTTTAGTGCAGAAGTTTTATTCTTCCCCACCGCATCTATCACATATTGGTAGGTTTCTAACTGCGATTCTGCATTGCTGGCTGTATAGTCAATCACCTTATCGCTACCCAAGGATTGTACTAGCTCAAAATTTCTAGCACTACACACACTTGTCACAATGGCACCGGCATTTTTGGCCAATTGTACTGCCATCGTTCCGATACTTCCGGAGGCGCCATAGATCAGCACCTTATCTCCTCTCTTAATGTTGGTTTTATTAATTAAATGCGTCGCTAACAAACCTCCATAAGGAATAGCAGCCGCTTCTTCAAAGCTAATATTTGTGGGTTTAAGCGCTAAGTTCCATTCCTCTGGTAAACAGATGTACTCCGCATATGAACCAAAACGAAGTTTCATCGGTGGCATGGAGCAATAGGCAAATACTTCGTCCCCAACATTGAACTTCGTCACAGCTGCTCCTTTATCTGCAACAACGCCAGAAGCAACCATACCTAGAATTGGATTCCTAGGTCGGCCAAAACCAAAAATCAATTGTACCATGATCCGGTAAAGAAATGGAACTTTTAGGCTTCGGATAAGGACATCACTGGCAGTAACGGAAGTCGCTTTAATTTTGATTAGTACTTCATCGGGCTTCGGCGTAGGCTTTTCGATGTTCTTCAATTTCAACACCTCTGGTTCTCCGTACTTTTCGATAATTATTGCTTTCATAATATTAGTTTTTAATTATGAAGCAATTTGGGTGGATTAGCTCAAAGTATCGTTCTAGTTTCGAAATCGGAACAAACAGGAATCAGAACCCCTGCAGTACACCTAAGCTTTACTTTGGATAATGATCTGCATCTGCATAAATCACCTTCCACACCTCCTCCCGTTTTTCCCATACAAAAGTGTTCGGACCTCTGGCTTGCGTGAGCGTCCCATCCTTTGCCACGATGGAATCGGTGAA
The DNA here is from genome assembly GCA_913057785.1 of uncultured Lewinella sp. Classification (GTDB taxonomy): domain Bacteria; phylum Bacteroidota; class Bacteroidia; order Chitinophagales; family Saprospiraceae; genus DT-111. The sequence continues at coordinate 18,671 of CAJXPD010000151.1, forward strand.
GATAAAGGAGGAAATCGCATGGTGGTCGCTAAGCGGAATGATCTTGAGGTCAGCCCATTCGGTGTGGAAAGTTTCCAAAGAAGCCATGAAAGCTTGGGAGCCCGTGCGGACCTCTTCGTAAGAAACGCGATTCCCATCCGCCAGCATGGAAAATTCTGGCCAGAGCAGATCGGCTACGCCCTGAGCATCCAGCGAAGTATCGGCAGCATGAAAGGCATTGACCTGAAGTGTAACCTGCTCAATGATTGCAGTCGTATCCATCTCGGTGCTAGCCACTTGCTGTTGGCAGTTGGTAAGTAGTAAGAGCAGGCTTATGGGCAAATAAGAAGGTGGCTTGAAATTCATCATGTTACCTAGTCCAACTGTAAAGAATTGATGGTCTCAGATAAGGGCTCCTCAATGAAACTAAGGGAAATGATGTAGGCAATTACTACGAGCACCATTCCATACATAAAGATATTGTAGGAGGTCCGAAGCAGCTTATATTTTCTGGCTAACACTACTCCTAAGAAGTAGACGTCGTCAATCAGATTAGAATAGAGGAAATTGGCATTTTCCATCAGCTTATTCATACCCCAATGATAATCCCGACGACTCATCTTGTGAAAGTTTCCAAAGAACAAGAGATTCGTACGCTGGTTTTCAATGTCGTCTCGGGTGAATTTCCCATCTGACACATTGGGGCGGAGGGATAGGATGGCGTAAATCAAGGACGCCAAGTTAACCAGGAGCAGGAGAACCGTAGGATAGTACAAATGCTCATTGGAATCTAGCTTCGACATTAGGCTGCCCATCACCACGGACATGATGATGGAGTTGATAGATATCATAATGTTGGCCTTGCTATCTGCCATGCCACTGAGATCCAGATGGTTCCGGGAGGTCAGCCTAAACATGGTTTCTATACCACGCTCCGGGCGACCTTCCACCTTGGCCAGCTTCTTCTTCATGGCTTTGAGCTGGGCCATAGTCACCCCAAGATCATTGCTCAAATTGGCATCCACCGCTTTCTGCATCTTGCTGAGTCTCTTCTCCAGTTTTGCCCGTAATTTATCTCTAGCGGCTAGTAAATTTTCCTTTCCATAGACCGTATGGAACTCATATTTGAGGATAGTTTCCAAATAGGTTTGCAGGCCTTCTACCTCTGATTGCTCTACCTTCTTGATCTCTAATAACTCTTTCTTTAGCTTTTTCAAGTACTCCTTATAATCTCCTCCAACCATCACGCCTTGCCGAGCGTCAACCAGCACTTTATCAATACTGTTTTGTGGAGTATTCCCTTTTTGAGTAGCTATGAGGCTCCCCAATATCGTATCAATCTTATCCTGAGAAACGCCCTCCTGACTCAAGAAGGCTGAAGCTATAGCTTGGCTAGCTACTTGATGGTCATCGTAGCTATCGCGGTAGCCCGTATCATGAAACCATGCTGCTATTTTGACCATCTCCATCTCCTCCTCATTGAGTTCCTCCTGTACTGCAATGGCCTCCACCATTTCTACCACCTGTTCCGTAAATGCCAAGTCATGGCAGGCGATTTGAGGGGAAAGTTGGTTGTTCAAAATTTCAGTACAATGCTGTGCGGCATTCTTCAGCAATATGTTGTTTTCCATGTTTATTCCTTTGCTACTAATATATCTCTCTTTTGGAAATCAATTAGCAATGAATCAAAAGTCTAGTTGCTTAGGCTCGTTTTTCCGGGAGAGAAAGCAGACGTTTTAGCTAAGTTTGCTATTCGTGAATGTCGGTACAATTCCTAAAAGTACAAAAAGAAAGGGCCACCAAGCTACTTCCTTTCTGCCACGGTTTCCAAATTCATCTCCCACTTAGTATTTTCAGGCATGAAAATTTACAAAACAAAACGAAGATCCATTTTCCTGGTAACCCTGATACTAAGCCTACTGCTTGGCGGAAACTACGCTTGCCAACGGGGCTTAAGTGGTGGTCAACAGCAAGGTAAAAAACTCAATGTCTTACTAGTCCTGGTGGATGACTTAGGCTGGAAAGATCTGGCTTGCTATGGAAGTCCTTTCTACGACACCCCACACTTAGACGCCTTCGCCAAGGAAAGCGTTCGTTTCACCCAGGCTTACGCGGCTTCTCCCGTATGCTCCCCCACCCGCGCCGCTCTCATGACCGGGAGGCATCCCGTCCAGACTGGCATCACGGATTGGCTCAAAGGTCAAAATCCACCTAATCGCAAATTGCTAAACATCCAAGATCGCGATGAACTCGCCTTGGAAGAATATACCCTGGGCGAGCTATTCAAAGACAATGGCTACAAGACTTTCTTCGCCGGTAAATGGCATTTGGGGGAAGGAGGATTCTATCCGGAAGATCAAGGCTTCGACATCAATAAGGGCGGCCACCACAAAGGATCACCTCCCGGAGGCTACTTTTCCCCGTACCGTAATCCAAAACTCACCGACGGACCAGAGGGTGAATACCTAACGGATCGCCTGACTGATGAGACCATTCAATTCATCCAAGAGCAACACACACAGCAGCAACCCTTTTTTGCTATGCTGTCCTTCTATACTGTACACACTCCTATACAAGCGAACCCAACCCATATGGAGAGCTATTCTCGAAAGTTACCAGGTGGAGGGCCGCCCTGGTACGCCCAGGAAGGAGATGGCAAAACATTACTGCATCAAAAAAGAGGAGACTACGGATCGATGGTTACTGCTATGGATCACAATGTAGGGCGCTTGATACAAAGCTTGAAAGATGCTGGCCAATGGGAGAATACCATCCTCATTTTTACCTCCGACAATGGAGGGCTCACCACCTTAGCCAATAATCGCGAAGCTCCTACAGCAGTGCGCCCCCTTAGAGCAGGTAAAGGCTGGTGTTACGAAGGCGGAATTAGAATCCCCTTAATGATCCGTGTACCAAAGGCAACTGAAGCAGGGGTTGTAGAAGATGCTGCTGTTATCAGTCAAGATCTTTTCCCCACTCTAGTCGACATTCTCAGTCTACAATCGAAGGGACAGCAAGCTATCGATGGAAAGAGTTTGTCCCCCTTGTTCAAGGGTGAGTCACTGGAGAGAGAAGCTTTGATCTGGCATTTCCCACATTATCACGGCTCTGCTTGGAAGCCTGGTGCGGCCATCCGACAAGGACCTTGGAAACTGGTAAAACACTTTGAAACGGACAAGATTGAGCTTTTCAATCTATCAACTGATATTGGTGAAACGCGTGATCTGGCTGCTGAAGAAGTAGCCAAAGCCCAGGAACTAGAACAAGCCCTTATGCAGGGTTTAGAGCGCATGAATGCTCAATTTCCAGCAGTCAACCCAAATTTTTCAGAATAAGTCGAAGCCTCTATTGGAGGTTTTACGTATAGCAAAGAAAAAAATGTCGGTAAAAACCATAGCCATTACAGAAATCGAGGAAATCAGTCCAACAGACTACCAAACTTACTGTGATCTACTGCCGCAACTCTCTCCTCATGTTAGCATCCCATCTTTTGAATACCTAAATCAGGTCCTTGCCTCACCGCAAGTCTCCTTTTTCATGGCAAAGGAAAAAATGTTAGTAGGAGGCCTCACCCTTGTGTTCAACCATTTGACGACTGGGCTCAGTGTTCGAATTGAAGATGTGATTGTAGATCAACGAATGCGTGGCCAGGGACTAGGGCGGAGGTTAATGGAGGAGGCTTTGGTGAAAGCTAAAGCTGTTGGAGCATCAGCAATAAGTTTGAGTTCGAACCCTAAGCGCATAGCAGCCAATCAATTGTACCAGCGTTTAGGTTTTGAGCAAATCACTACTAATGTTTACCGTTACGCTTTGTAAAGCCTAGAGCTGAGAGAGTACTTCATCCATATCCTTTTGGAATTCTGATTTCACCTTTTGTCGAAGTTCAGGGAAGGCTGTTTGCCCAAAGCTTGTCTCAATCCGTCCCTCCTTCAACCAACTGATTTGATTACAGACTTCCGTCAAAGTAGGCAGGACATGGCTCGTTAGCAGGATCGTTTTTCCCTTTTCACGTAGGTGATTCAAAATAATATAGATCGTCTCTACTGTTTCAAAATCCACTCCATTGAACGGTTCATCTAACAATAGAATGGGGCGCTGTTGGCCAATGGTACCCAGCAAGGCCAGCTTCTTTTTCATTCCGGTGGAGTAGTTTTCCACTAAATCGTTAAGGGGAAGGTCAAAGAATTTATTCCAAGCTTGAATATCAAATTGGCTATTGCTGTAAGTTGCTAATTCGAGGTATTCACCTCCTTTTAGAAAGGGATAAAAGTAGTTGTGTGTTTCCAAGTAAGCGATGCTGGTGGGACCTAAGGGTTCTCCGTCAAACCGAATCTGTCCGGCACTGGGTTTCATCATCCCGTACAGACACTTGAAGAAGGTGGTCTTCCCCGCACCATTCCGTCCCAATATTCCGTGAATACTCCCCTTATCGCATGCCAGTTGAAAGTCATGCAAAACCTTTTTCTCACCGTATGTCGCTTCTAGATTTTCAATTCTTAACATAGTAGAAGTATTCTAAACGCTTACTAGCTTTCCGAAAATAATAGCCCCATAAAAGCAAACTGGCCGGAGCTAGATAAGGAATCAATAGTCCTGCTGCGAAGACTCCAATCATTGTCTGGGCATTGTGTTTTTCTCGATTTGGCAACCAATTCGCATATTTCACTAGTATGGAAAAACTCAACAGCAATTGCACCGCAAAAATTGACAACACGAGAATCCACCAAAGTTCACTATGTCTAATGAAATACACCAAATAAGAAAGGGTGAAAACGGAATGAAACAAGGCACTATGTAACCCAATCTTCTGCCACAGCAGGGAAGAGATATCGAAAGGTCCTTCAACCATCTCTTTAGATTCTAGATCTTGATAAAAGCTGGTAATCATTAGCGCACAAATAATCAAAGTCCCCGGGATGGCCCAAACCCAATGACTAGCTAATAACCCAATGATCAAGAAGAACACAATCAGAATGCCTGTCTTTCGCATACCTGACCTCCATTCAAAAGCCCGCAATGGAATCCATCGGAGCGGCAGCGCTCTCCATTTAACGGTCGGCAGCCAGGCCATGTTGATGGCTGACACTACTATTATGCATACTCCAAAAGCAAGCACCACATCTACTTTACCCCAAAGCAATAGACCTCCCCAAAAAGGCAAAAGCAACAAGAGGTATTCCAGCAGAAATAGGAAAAAACGAGATGCGTAAGGCGCAATTTGGCGCAAGAAGTGGTGATCTTTACGACCGAAGTGAAGAGACAGAACAGGCAAGGCCAGCAGTAGTCCCCCAGTCCACATATCACTGTTGATCAACATTTCCATCACGCGAAAGGCAAAAATAAAAAGTAATATGGGCACGATGATCAGTACATAGCCCCACCCTACACTTTGTAGGACGCGAAACAACTGTTTAAATCGCAACTTGAGCATTAACGACAGGAAACGGGCCATGCCGGCCAAGGTAGCAAAAAGCCCTTAGCTCTACTTAAAAATTCGAGTTTCGGTGCTATTTGCTAGATGAAAAAATGGAGTTTGCCGACTTTAAGAAAAGCTTAACAGCCCGGAAATAGGGTAATCTCGCCAAAATGACCGAATTTCGATGAAAAGTTGAGCTAATGAGTGAATTGAAAACATTCTTGTCTGTGTGTATCGGAATCCTAATCGGATTTACTTCCTGTTCAAGTGGAGCCAGCACGGCAGGACAAGGGGAAGAACCAACCGCCAAGGTAGAAGCAACCAGCAAGCCTGATGTCGGTTTCCCGATCTATGATTCATTTGACCAGGTCGCTCCGATATTTCAGCAGCAATCAGATACTACTTATGTGATCAACTTTTGGGCCACTTGGTGCAAACCCTGTGTTAAGGAGCTCCCCTATTTCGAAGCCTTACATGAGAACTTCAAAGGGGAAAAACTGAAAGTTATTCTGGTCAGTTTGGATTTTAAGAAGGATGTTGAACCTAAGCTCATTCCTTTTGTTGAAGAACATAAGTTAAAATCAGACGTTATTGCGCTCACAGACCATAAGTATAATGAGTGGATAGATCGAGTTGATCCAGAATGGGGCGGTGCCATACCGGTAACCGTAGTTTACAAGCAAGAACAGCGAGAGTTTATCGGAGAATCCTTTGCGAATCAAGAAGAACTTTTCGCCCTAGTGCAGAAAATGCTCTAGGCGCTTTCCATAAAGCATCGAAAGCTACACATAAGACTATCAAAACGAAAAACACCAACCTTACTCTCTGTACTTTTTTCTAAGTGGACACAAATGGGGGGTTCCAAGAAATTGGGGCCTTGTATTTCTATGTACTTAAACTACTGCAAAAACTGGGAGTCTCTGTCAGCCTCCTGAGGATTTGATGTAGACCTATTGGTTATGCGCAAAAATTGGAATTTGGACTCACACAGGTCCGAAGTAAGAGATAAAAGATAGTTCAATTACGAAATCAACGTTTTATAAAACAACTTACTATACCATGAAAAGATTATTCGGATTTTTTCTTGCATTTGTATTGATCCAGTTTGCCTTTACCGCTTGCACTGCTGGTGATGAAAAGTCAGATAAAACCGCTGATAAGGTGGAACAGAAGGAGACTTCATCTTCTGCTGCAAAATTGGTAAGCTACGAAGCTGATGGTCTGACGGTGGGCGATATGGCTCCCAATTTCAAGTTGAAGAATATCGACGGAAAAATGTATAGCCTAGAAGATGTCAAGGATGCCAATGGCAATGACGCGAAAGGATACATCGTCACTTTCACTTGCAATACTTGCCCAGTCGCTAAGATGTATGAGCAACGCATCATTGATCTACACAATAAGATGGCTCCCAAAGGTTACCCTGTTGTGGCTATCCAACCTAATGATCCAGATGTAAAGCCTGGAGATAGCTTCACGGCTATGCAGGAAAATGCCAAGGAAAAGGGTTTCCCATTTGTCTACCTCCTAGACGAAGGACAGGAAATCTTCCCTCAGTATGGTGCTAGCCGTACGCCAGAGATTTATTTATTGGATGCTACGCATAAGTTGCGCTACCATGGTGCTATTGATGATAATTCCGGTGATGCAGAAGCTGTTACCGAAAATTATGTAGAGATGGCTGTTGCTGCGCTAGAGAATGGACAAGATCCAGATCCTAGTGATATTAAAGCAGTTGGTTGTAGCATTAAGGTGAAGAAAAGCTAATACCTGCAGGGACATTAGTTGGACACTTCCGAAGTCTTTGAGACCTACCGTATGCACACATTTAGGCATTAGATT
>CAJXPD010000152.1 GCA_913057785.1 uncultured Lewinella sp.
AGGATTTTTAACGAAGTACAGGAGCAAATTTGCTCCAAATAGCCCTTAGTGTAGTTTTTAAACACGTTCTAAAAGAAGGAGTCGTTATATTGGAAGATATAGTCTTTGGAAGAACGAAGATATACTGTGAAAACTAAAACCTCTTCTTTAAGCCCGAAATCGTGCCTTGGAAAACGAAGGAATACAACAGAAGCATTGTTGACACGATTACCCATGCGGTAATTTGCCCTGAAGGATCAAGCAATTTAGCCCCTAGGTAGCGCGCTCTCCATATTGTACCAACAGGCTGTTAATATGTACGGTCTGTCCTGCCCAACACTACAGGTATGGCGCTTTCCCGGCATGGAGATTTTGCCACTTAATTTCTCGTTCTAGTACCACAATCAAGACTTGAGATAAAGACCAATTTGCCCAATGGTTCAAATTATCCTGAATTTCGTACTTAAAAGCGGTTAATCAGCCAAAATTAGACAAACAATTACTCCCCTTTCAAGTTAACTACTGTATTCAAGATTCTACTAATTGGTTAACTAAACTGAAAGAAAATGTCTTTACCGCTTCCACGCCCTGGACAAGTATGTACCATGGTCTTCTTTAGGTATAATTCATCCTCAAACAAGAGATGGGCTTTCGCTCAAATGGTAAGAGCCCGCAGGCCACTTTCCAAGATCAAAGGATTACAATTCTTCAAAGTTTTCGGTCTGGGTGCTGGCCATGGATACAGTCTGAAAACAAAGATGGATCAATATGGCTTTCTGGGTGTATGGAATAGTATGGCGGAGGCCGAACGTTTCTTTGAAGGAGAGTTCTTTGCAGAATACAAAAGGAGAACGGTGGAGATTTACACCATTTTTATGCAGCCACTTTCCTCCCGTGGCACTTGGTCCGGTTTCGACGATTGGCGTCCCGTTTCCACCGAAAACAATGGAAATAGCTTGATTTGCGTCTTGACTAGAGCCACATTAAACCCCAGCTATGTTTTCCGTTTCTTCAAGCAAATTGCGAAAGTAGTCAAGGACCACACCGAACGCAAAGGACTTCTACTTTCACAAGGTTTTTCCGAATTTCTGTTTGTGGAACAAGCGACTTTCTCTATTTGGGAAGATGAGCAACAAATGCAGGACTTTGCCTATAACTCTGCCCACCAGGAAGTAATCAGAACTACACGGAAGCACAAGGGTTTCCGTGAGGAAATGTATACTCGTCTGAAAGCTGTTGAAACAAGAGGTAGCTGGAATGGAGAAGACCCCTTGAAGCCTCACATGGAAAAACTGACACAGCTCGCCAGTTAATTTCCCGTGCTTGGATTTTTGAACATATTAAACTAGACCCCAGCAATAAATATCAGTTAATACAAACAGCTTCTCTCTCCTTACATTTCTTTTTTCGCCCGAACCATTTCACTCCTTTAGGCATGAAGGATCTCATTTTTGGGATTGCCAATCAAGAGGTAAATAGACTTCACCCCCGTAGACACGTAATACCTCCCACGGATTGAACTGCTAGAGGAAATAACTTAACCTCCTCTTCCTCATAAGCGATTGCTTGTGGTGGTGGCTCTCCCTATTGCCCACTAAAGGTATTTTTTAAAGATTTTGGGAATTGCCAAAGTGACTAGACGGACATTTATTGGGAATATCAACTCACCCACAATTCTATACGATTGAGGATTTCCTGCTTTTCCCAGTCAATGATTAGTAACATTCCTCCCGCGTCCAAGCCCTGACGACTGTGCTCTAGGTAAACAGCGGCATATTGTCTATTGGGACTAAAAACAACCGCGGACATCCCAATTATCCCGAGGGAATTGGGTCTAGTCTGATAAAACCTTTCCCAGCCCGCTCCTACGTCTTTTTTAAAGAGTTTTGACGACTTTCTTGTGTTCCAGAATTCCACATGTAGTGAACGCTCAATCAGCGCCTTCGGGATCTTTGTCGATTGCTCAATAGCCGCTAAGTCAGCCCCTAGGCGAATGGCATTCGTATCCACACCAACTTGGTTACCCTTAAGGAGTATCAGTGACCTAGGGAAAAGATTCTCTTTAATTTCCTCCTCATCCTCCCTTTCCCATGAAATATATCGCTCCGCCAGCTTCGTTTTGGCGGACAGACAAAAAGGGGCAGTTTCATCGTAGTCTGGGACACTTTTCAGATAAATCAATAAAGTCTTGAGGTAAGTACTATCCGGCCTTACTTGTTCATTCATAGCTTCAGGTGGAAAAGACATTGGAAAAGTCAAAGGCTGAAAGGAGCATAATAAAGCTAGGATAATCGGCATGGTTTGGGGTATAAATTCGGAATTGCTTCGAAGATTCGAAGCCTCAGTTTATGCTTCAAGATGTACATCTTCTATAAGAATTCCTTACATTCAGCTCTCTATTTTTGTCACTCTACCTACTTTCGATCATATGACATCAGTTGAAGCTAAGGATCATGCCCTTTCCACCTTGTCCAAACGAGGGCAAGAGCAAGCCAGTAATCTCGCAAGAATTGATATGGAGCTGTTCATGGAGGCAGCAGGAAATCTTTTCCATCCCACCGACAATCTTGAAGGAGCCTTTCCACTAAACGTGGCCGAAAACAGTGTCATGGCGGGGCGTATTCAAGCAGAATTCAACAAGATATTGAAGGAATCGAGCTTGCCCATGTGGCCGTTAAAGTATACCAGCCCTGCAGGCTTTCCTGAAACCCGTGAGGTAATGGCTCAGTTTATGCGAAAGTACTTTGAGAGCGAGGCCATTACCGCTGACAACCTAGTTCTTTCTGCAGGTGCAGCAGCCTCTTTAGAGGTCTTTTCTTTTGCCATTGCCAATCCAGGAGACCTAGTTGTGATACCAGCCCCAGCCTATCCTATGTATAGCAAGGATCTAGGGATCAAAAGTGGCATGGAGCGCTGGGATCTTCAGACCCACAACGATATTTCGAAGTATTCCAGCCTCGCCCTCGTCACCCCGGCTGACCTCGATCGAGCCTGGGCGGAGATTCAGGCTGTCGGAAAGGTATTCAAGTTGCTTTTGATTACCTCACCTGATAACCCAACTGGGTCTACTTATACTTCGGCGCAGTTGGCAGCCATCGCAGATTGGTGTATTGAGCATGAAGTTCACCTACTTGTCAATGAGATCTACGCCTTATCTCAAATCGACACCTCACGTCCAGAACTGTCAGCGGATTACCCAAATCCTACGCCTTTTAGATCATTTGCGGGCATTATGGCTGATCGGCAAAGTGATTATCTGCACTTAATCTATGCACTTTCGAAAGACTTCGCTATCTCCGGTATGCGGCTAGGTGTGATCCACACCTTAAACGAGGCTATGTTAAGCGGTCTAGGGAATATCAATATACCGCAAATGGCCTCTAATCTAGTGCAGTGGCTGGTGCAGGAATTATTCAAGAGAGAATCCTTTATTGCTAGCTACGTCGAAGAAAACCAAAAACAGATTACAGAAAGCTATCTAGTTGTAGTAAGGATGCTAAGGAGGTTGGGCATCCCATATACACCAAGCAGAGGTAGTCTTTTCATCTGGGTAGACTTCTCCGCTTACTTGAGCGCCCCAACCGATCAAGCTGAAGAAGATCTATGGATGCAGATTTTCCGCGATACACAAATCCTCTTCACGCCAGGGACAGGCTTCCAGCATCAAAAGAAAGGTCTATTCCGCATCGTTCATACCGCTGTTTCCACTGAAGACCTGCAAATAGCGATGGATAGACTAGAAGCCTATTTCAATAAACGATAAACTAGGGATTGAATGGTGAATAGGAAAGAAATGTCCAATCGACCTGATGATGTTGCTGAGTAAGTATCCATTGCTCGGTTTCAAATAGCCAAAAACGTCCTGTTTCTCCACTTTTACTTAGATCTGCTTCACTATTTTGATCGAAAGCTAATTCACCTTTGCCGCTGAGCTGCAAAGTTTCTCCCTTTTCGAAGTTGACAAACAAAAGCCCCGTGTTGGGATTCTCGTGGATATTGCCAAGGGTTTGAAAGAGGCTATTGCCCGGATAATCGGGAGTTCTTAGTCTGCCATCTGGTAGAATTTCGACAAAGCCTGGCCGTCCGCCACGATGTGAAGTATCTACCTTTCCGGCGGCACTTCTGGTAGCCATGACAAAGGTATCGGCCTGAGTCACCCAGGCTTTCAACGCTTCCGGCAGTGTAGTCCCGGTTTGGATTTGTGCTTCCAAGGGAATGCGTTCCTCGGGTAAGGCAATGCTGCTGGCCTGAATGTATTTCGGGCAATTTCCAAAGGCCTCCTTCACATTAAGCAACCACTGATCTCCTTCTCTCCTAAGTGGTCCATTCACCCGATAACGACGGCGAGATTCTGGTTCTAAGAAAAGAACTCCAACCTGAGGATGTTGGGTGATATTCTGATAAAGGAGATCAGAAGCTGAACTGTGGATCAAGGGCTCATGAAAAATTACTCCGCGCTCGTGTGCCACTTCCACAAAACCTCTTTCTCCTACCAACAATGACGCCCAGAGATGCCCATGCTCATCTATCGATCCTACATAAGCCGTCGTCTGTTGCTCAATGAAAGGAATGGCTTGTCCCATGATCTCCGAACTGATCATGCGTCCCACTCGCCTTGCCATATCTGATTGCCCGGCCATTTTCTGCACAGCTAACTCGCCCTTATGAAATACTTCGCTCATGATTTTACTTTTTTTATGAGAAGCTGGGTGAGGGGCTTCTTGAACCCCACCAGCTTCTCATCGATTTCGTTTTTTATAGTTCCAGGATCTGTCTGATCATCTGATTCGTAAAGCCCCATTCATTGTCATACCAGGCCAATACTTTTATCAAATCTCCATCTACTACCTTGGTCATTTGTAGATCAGCAATAGAAGCGTATGGGCTCTTGATGATATCAGAACTTACAATGGGATCATTTGTGACTGCGAACACACCTTGATAGCGTTCCGTTTCAGCTTCTTCTGTAAGAATCTGATTAATTTCAGTCACGGAGGTGGACTTCTCCGTTACAATCGTAATGTCCGAAAGTGATCCGACAGCTAAGGGTACGCGCACCGCCATGCCATCGAATTTACCTGCATACCAGGGCATCGCCTTGGTAGTAGCTATGGCAGCTCCCGTGGTGGTAGGTATTAAATTATTTAGGCCTGACCTACCCATTCGAACGTCCTTTTTGTGCGTGGTATCCACGGTTCGGTTAGTAGCCGTATCCGCATGGATGGTTGTCATTATCGCCTTCTTGATGCCAATTCTCCTGCCTATGATCTCGATGACCGGACTAATATTATTAGTGGTACAGCTCGCGCAAGAAAAGATCTGGGTATGCCCATCTTTATTGTTGACACCATGCACCACCGTGGGTACATTGGGACTCTTGGTGGGGCCAGATAAAACGACGGTGCCAGCTCCCGCTTTGATGTGTTTCGAGGCATCCTCTTCCTGTGTGAACAGGCCGGTACTTTCGATAACTACGTCTATGGCTAATTCTTTCCAGGGCAGTTGCTCAGGGTCCCGTTCGTTAAAAAACTTGACCCGACGATCTCCCACAATCAATTCATCTGTACCTAATTCTACCTTTTGTCCAAAAGTGCCATGAACACTGTCATATTGGATCAGGTAGACGATATTATCGATTGGAGCAATATCATTAACTAATTCTAGTTCAGGATGATCAATTAGGAGTTTGAAGGCCGTGCGGCCGATTCGGCCCATGCCATTGATTGCAATACGTTTCATGATATTTCTTTATCCTTTAGGGTTAAATTAATGAGGTTTCAATCTTGATTTCATTGAGCAGCGTCTTCTGTACGGGACATCTATCAGATATCTCTAGTAGGCGTGCTTTTTGTTGTTCATCGAGGTTTCCCTTGAAGCGAAGTCTTTTCTGGATGAAATGGACATAGCCGGTTTCTGATTCACAATTCTCACAATCTTTAGCGTGTCTTCTGTCCTGATCCAGTTCTATCTCAACTTCTTGCAAGTCCCACCCCTTTCGATCGGCGTACATGCGGAGTGTCATTCCTACACAACTCCCTACTGCCATGAGCAGAAATTCGTAAGGATTCGGCCCCAAATCTTCCCCATAAGGTTGGGGTTCGTCAGCGATTAGTTGATGTGTTGTTGTTATTATCTCTGTCTTATATTTTTCAGTTCCAGTGGTTACTTTGACCTGAGCCATGATTATTGATTTTAAGTGAAAGTTATTTACCGAACGATCGGTAATTAATAGGTGTAAAAAAATAGCTTAGTTGTATCGCTCAGCGATATTTGCTAAGGTCTTTCCAAATAAGTCTTGTTGTTGTAAGCCCTTTGACACGATTAACGCACCTTGAATATCGATCAAGGTTTGCAGCGCTGCTTGCTTTGACGTTTCTACATCCATTTGTACATCCTCTCCCAAGCGAGTAAAAGCGGTAATGTATTTTTCCATGCCAGCACGGATCTGTTGACCAAAGAGTTCAAGCCCTGAGTGCGTAGACAAAGCACGAAAAATACAGATGGATTTACCACGATGATACAAGGCATCTATATTCGCTAGTGCTCGGCTAAGTCGTTCCTTGGCGGGTTGAGTCTGGTCAATTAAAACGGCAAAAACGTTGGCATCCACCCAATCAGCCACATACTCCAAAACGGCTTCTGTCATTTGCTGCTTTCCACCTGGAAACCGATGATACAAGCTCGCCTTCTTAAGACCAGTTGCCGTCGCCAAATCGCTCAGGCTAGCTCCATCATACCCTTTGGCACGAAGTACCAGCAGCAACCCTTCCATCAGTTCCTTGTGCTCGACTTTCTGTGGTCTCATTGTTTCTGTTTCTTATAATAACCGAACGTTCGGTAAAAAGTTGTATAGAGCGATAAGAAAAGTCCCCGCTGAGACACTTTCCTCCATCAAAGGATAAATTAGCTTACATTTGAAAATGGCACGCCATTTGAGTTTCATGCCATAATTATTCTTGAACAGATACTTCGTAGCAAACGATGAGAGCATTTTTGATCCTAAGCATCTTCTTGTCTTCGACAGCTAGCCTACTAGCTCAGGTAAAATATGAAAAGGAGTATCGCATAAAAGGTGAACAAGTACCAACTGAGGCGAAAGCCTTCATTGACAAATTGACTTTTCAGCGATCAATAAAATGGTACAAAGAGGAAAGCTTGACCGCTACCACCTATGAAGCAAAGACAAAGAGGAATGGACAGAAATATAGTATAGAGTTCGATAGTACCGGCCTAATAGAAGATATCGAGATCCAGATTAAGTGGGTATCTATTGGCGAAGCCGTAAGGGCTTCCATGGATCAAGCACTTTCGAGGGCCTATAAGAAATATCGGCTGATTAAAATCCAACGTCAATGGACCGGGTCAGCTGAAGACTTAGTGCAGGCTGTGCAGGCCAGGTCAGCAGGAGAACAGATTCAACTGCGGTATGAGATCATTATAAAAGGCAAATCTGAAACTGGTTGGCAGTGGTATGAAATCACCTTTTCGGACACAGGTAAACTATTGAGTAGCAAACGAATTATATTGAGAAATACAGATAACTTGGAGTATTGAATAAAATGGTAAGTGGCTTGCTCATCCTATTTTGTCTAGCAAGCACACAAGTATTAGGGCAAAACAGCTATAGAAGTGGCCTCCTGCCCACCATCAATCTAAATCAAAAACTAAAGCAGGACTGGCGAATCAATTATCAGTGGCAATCGCGCTGGATAATGGCAGAGGGCCTATTTTCCGAACCGGCTGAAAAGCGATGGGCTTACAGTTTGTCGGACCTTTCGATCGTAGTTAGTAAAAAAGTGCAGGGCAATAAAGGATTGGCACTTGGTTTCCTTACTCGATTCGTTGGTGATGAACAAAGGTTTCGACTACTGCAGCAATATACCAGCGTTGAAAAATTTCCGACATTCCGTTTGGGCCACCGGATCCGAGCAGATCAGACTTGGGGCGCGAAGGATGCCGCTACCTTCCGACTCCGCTACCGTCTTTCTCTGGATGTACCCCTCAACGGAGCTACCACCAACCCCAATGAATTGTACTTCAAACTTAATCATGAATATCTAATGGCTTTGGAATCGAACGACTTTTCTTTGGAAATCCGAATGGTTCCAATGATTGGCCTATTCCTCACGGATAACAACAAATTAGAAACTGGCCTTGATTATCGTTATGACAAGGTCGGAAGCTCCAAAAGTAGACATAGTTTCTGGTGGGCAGTAAATTGGTATTATAGTTTTGGGAACTAATGTTCTCGATTGACATGAATCAGGACCGAAGTTCCTTTCTTGTCAGGATGCGCTTTCGAATGCGACTTAGAGATTCAGGTTTGACTCCAAGATAACTAGCCAATTGATACTGCGGCACACGATCCAACAACTGCGGACGGTCCCGCAACAAGTTCAGGTACCTTTCTTCTGGAGAACTAGTCATGTAAGCCATCAACATATTGTGGTATACTGCAATCTGTCTTTCCAAACCCTGCCGACATAAGGTTTCGAAACGAGGAAACCGGCTATACAATTCTTCCTCTTTCTCATGAGACATCACGGCGAGAATCGTATCTTCTGTACATTCCAAGTAGTAGTCTACCGGTTTGTCAGCGATGGTACTATTAAGCGAGGAAACAGATTGATCTTCTAGATAGAAGAATGTTGTCTTTTCTTCTCCTTTTTTCAAATAGAATTGACGAATGCAACCTTGCACATTGTAATAGCATTCTTTGGCATACTGGCCTTCTTGCAGTAGCAAACTCCCTTTCTCAAAGCGTTTGATTTCAACCAGGCCCAGGACGGCCTGCATTTCTTCTGGCTTTAGAAATATCTCTCCAGAGACACAATCGTGGAGGGCCTCTTCTGCAGTGGGTACGGAGGAACTATAGAGATAGGTGTTGTGTGATGCTGTCATGGTCTTGAACTCGTTTCTTCGTATATCCGAAGCTACGAATTGGCATCAGCTTACTCTATTCCTTTCGATAGAAGTAGGGATTCTATCGATAGAAATCCAAAGTTTTTTCTCCTATTTTCCCGGTTTGATAATGAGTTTACCTCTCACCTCTCCACTACCAATTCTATCCAGGGCCTTGGGCACATCAATCAAGCTATATTCCTGGTCAATGATCGGCTTTAATGTATCGGAAGTCACCAATTCTTGTAAGTGCTCTAAGTCCTTGGCGCTGGGTTTATGAGCAAGAATCTGTAGCTTCTTACTCCCTGGTTTTGCCTTTCTAATTCCTCTAATGGCAAGGCCCAAAACTAAACGCATGTCACCACCGATCATGACAAAAACCCCGTTAGCAGATAATGCTCGTCGGTAATCTGCCATGGATCTCCGAGCTACATTATCGAGAATAAAATCATAAGGTCCAGTATGGGTATAGTCTGTAGTTTGGTAATCCAGGACTTCATCTGCCCCTAGTTGCTTAAGCATAGCTAGTTTATCTGCACGGTCAACCACTGTAACCTTAGCCCCCATGTCTTTGGCGAGCTGGAGACCTAGCGTACCTACACCGCCTCCAGCCCCATTGATCAATAGATGATCTCCGGCCTTCAGTCCCCTACCCTGCCTTAATCCTTGCAAAGCCAAGACTCCGGCGTGTGGAATGGCAGCTACCTCTGAAAAGCTTAGGTTTGTAGCTTTTCGCGCTAAGGGCTTCGGAGAAACACAAAGATACTCCCCAAAAGCCCCCCAACCATATTCGGAAATATCGCCAAAAACTTCATCCCCTACTTGCAAACCGTCCACCTCCGCTCCTACCTCATCAATCACTCCTGCTATATCAAACCCAAGAATGGACTTTGTAGGCCGAAATAAGCCGCCAATCAGCCTGATCACAAAGGGTTTACCAATTAACTGATCCCAGTCCCAAGAATTAACCGATGCAGCTTCAACTTTGATACGAACTTGATCTGGTTTCGGTACTGGAATAGGGACTTCGGCCATTTTCAGCTGCTCTGTACCACCATATTTGTGGTATACAATCGCTCTCATCTTATTTTTCATGGGCATTCGAAATATTGATTATTACATTTCCCGCCTTCCGCCCGGTATCAACGTACCGATGGGCTTCCACAAGTTCAGTCAAAGGATATTCGCGGTCTACAACGGGTTTCAATATGCCGTCCTGGGCTAGCTGCCGTAAGGTTTCAAAATCCGTTACCGTTTCTCCAGCCAAACCGGTTCGCACCGACTTTTTTTGCCCGCTCAATCGATTCCATAAAGAGCGCATTAGCATAGAAAAAGTGGGGTTCGCGCCCACGTAGCGTCCTCCAATCGTCAGAGAGTCCAGGTGAGCGGAAGACCAGTCTTGCCCGACAACATCAAAGATCACATCATATTGCTGCCCATTTCTACGATAGTCTTGTTGTTGGTAATCAATGACGTGATCTGCTCCAAGCTCTTGCAGCATCTTCAGTTTTTCAGCGCTATCTACAGCAGTAATCTCAGCTCCATAGTGCTTGGCCAGTTGCACGCCGTAAGTTCCAATACTCCCTCCAGCCCCATTGATGAGTACATGTTCTCCCTGCTGTATCTGAGCCATTCGAAGGAAGTGCAGCGCATTGAGCCCTCCAGTTGGAATAGTAGCCGCTTCTGCAAAACTCATGTTTTCTGGCTTCTTTGCTATCGTCTTGAAACGATCCGTACTTCGATATTCTACGTAGGACCCAGCACCCAGTCCAGCCATCCCAAAAACCTTATCCCCCACCTGGTAATCCGTGACAGCATCTCCTACCTGCACAATCTCGCCGGCAAATTCTTGTCCCATAATCCGCATGCTCTTCTTGGGTCGGAACACTCCAAAAATTAAGCGAACGGGTAACCAAAACAAAGGCGTAATCTGGAATCGTCTCAACTCACAATCACCAGCCGTAACGGTTGCTCCTCGTACCTTGATTAGTACTTCCTTCTCTTTTGGAACGGGTACTGGTAAATCCTGTATTTCTAAGACCTCTGGTGGGCCATATCTCGGGCAAATAATAGCTTTCATTGTAGCCGGTTCCATGTTTTTACTTGATTTAGTTGGCAATTTGAATACGCTTAACCTCACCGAAACTTTCGGAAAAAAGGAATCCAGTGTAAGATATAGATCACCTTTAATACTTGACAGATATAACTTCCTAAACATTGTGTTGAAGCAGTTTTCAGGAGTATGGAAGCATTTTCCGCGGGATCTATAGATGATCTTTTCCTGTAAACAACCTGTAAAATACTCCTGGGAGGTTTGGCCCTTAGTTTCCCACCTTGAACTTCTTTTTGCTTGGTATACCCCCACCATCTCTCCAGTTTAGTGGAAGGACGACGGGGGTGCATTTGATAGATTCTGTTCATTGGTGTTTTCATATTGATATCACAAAATTACAGGCATTGAACTGAAGAGTCATTGACTTTGGTTAAGAAGTGAATGTATATCGTCGAAAGCTGTTATTCTCTTTCTTGAAAATTGACTACATTGTTCTACAACCGTAGAGATGAGGCCGTCTGTTATTTTTGATTACGTTTGTAAAACCACCATTATGTCCAAAATCGCCGTATTCTCAGTGCCCTTTCTTTTGTCCATTTTTGCCTGTTCCTCACCTGAAGTTGCCCCAGAACAAGCCGCAGACCAGATCTTCTACAACGCTCAGATTATAACTATGGATGAGGCCTATGATGGTAAGCAAAAGGTAGAAGCAGTTGCTGTCAAAGACCAGAAGATAATTGGCATTGGGAAGCGCAAAGCTTTGAGAAAGTTCAAAGGAGAGCAAACGGAAATGCGCGACCTTCAGGGTAAAACACTCCTACCTGGCTTTATCGACGGACATAGTCACTTCGCCTTTGGTGTAAGAATGTTAAAACAAGCTAATCTGAGTTCTCCTCCAGTGGCTGAAGTCCGGAATATCCCAGACCTCATCGCTACCCTGAAGACGCATCAGGAAAAGCGTAACATCCCTGAAGGCGAGTGGATCTTGGGTTGGGGATATGATCCTGATCAACTGGAGGAACAACGGCACCCCAATCAAGAAGAATTGAGCAAGGCTTTTCCCGATCATCCGGTCTATATCCGACATGCCTCCTTCCATATGGGAGTAGCTAATCAGGTAGCTATGCAAATGGCTGGCATTGATGATGATACGCCAAATCCACCAGGAGGCGTGATTGTCAGAGATGAGTCAGGTAAAGCCACTGGTTTGCTACAAGAAACCGCTCAAGTACTTGTTGCTGATCTTATCCCCCCAATCGGTCACCTGGAAATGTTAGACCTGGTATATGAGGGACAAAATTATTACGCTAGCTTCGGCATTACCACGATGCAGGAGGGCTTAGCGGATACGCTAGCCTATAAGGTCTTTAAAGATGCCGCTGCTATGGAGTTATTCCTTCTCGATCTAGAGGTCTTGGGTAGTTTCCGATACCTGGATTATTACATGAAGGAAGGAAACTTTGGGCAATACAACAATGGTCTTAAGTTGGCCGGGATTAAGATCACTACTGATGGCTCTCCGCAGGGCAAAACTGCTTTTTTCCGAAGGCCTTACCGCACCAAGGTGCCAGGGTGTATTCATGATTGTCGAGGCTATCCGATGGTCCCACCAAGCTATTTAGAGCAGGTAATGCAAATCTGCTATGACAAGGGTGTTCAATTGTATGCCCACGCCAATGGTGACGCTGCCATCGACATGTTGTTAGATACGCATCAGAAAGTGACCGACAGCCTAGGTATAGCGGCTAATGAGCAAAGGACGGTGGTGATTCATTCACAATTTGTTCGTCCAGACCAACTAGATCGTTATATAGAATATGGTTTTGTTCCTTCTTTCTTCACTAATCATGCCTTTTTCTGGGGAGATACGCACACCGCTAATCTAGGGCCTAAAAGGGCAAATTTCTTAAGTCCCATGAAGACTGCGGATGAAATGGGCATTATTGCTACCAATCATACAGACTATCCAGTCACCCCACCTGATCAGTTATTTCTACTTTGGACCTCCGTTACGCGGCAAGCACGCTCCGGCAATATCATGGGGAAAGAGCAAAGGGCTAGCGTTTACCAGGGCTTGAAGGCACTCACCATCAACGGAGCCTACCAACATCACACTGAGGACATCAAAGGGTCTATTAGTGTCGGGAAGCTGGCCGATTTTGTAGTGCTAGAAAAGAATCCATTAACAACTGAGGTGGATGAGATCAAGGATATAGAAGTGTTAGAAACGATCAAGGGAGGTTATACCATCTTTGAGAGAAAGTAGTCTGGATCAAGAGGAGGCAGGCTCTGGAAGGGATACACTTTCAAAGACTTCGATAATCTTCTGGTCTGTCATGCCCAGGCTTGTTCCTTCCAAAGCTTTTATTCGATTATACTCTTTCTCTAAATCTAAAATATTCCGGCAACGGTTCTGTACAGCCGTCTTTGTATGATTAGGAAGCTTGGTATAGGCTAGTATTGATTTCACCTGGCCATTGTTTAAGACTGTACTCTGAAAGCCAAAGAAGCCATTTACCCCGCGGAGCTGGGATTGCTCAAAATGAATTACGAATAGCTTTCCGTACTTAAAGGCTCTACTGTGAAGGCTTGGATCATATTGCCCAGCTGTGATTTGAGCATGATCATCAGGGTACTTCAGCTTTGTTCTTTCCGAAAATCCATTTCGTAGTAGTAATTGTGCAAATTGCTCAGAGGTAACGTAGGACATTATTTCACATTTGGTAACGTAAAGGCAATCATTTTCTTTGATTGAGGCTCACCTACCTCATCTTCTTACCTTACGAGATTCGGACTTGAAAGTTGCCCCTAATAAGATTTAGAGCGGATTCCGGACAAATTCGAGTTTACGCTTTACATTCCTGCTAAAATAGCAGTTCGAAACTGAGAGCGGTAACCTCCTTGCAGGGGCTACTTGTGATTGATTCCACTCCTAATGTTCATCTATGAGATCGTTTTTCGCAACTCGGTGGGACTGTATCCCAATTTCTTTCTAAAATAGCGACTAAAGTAATGGATGGATTCAAATTGGAGTTCTTCACTGATTTGCATGATGCTTTTATCGCTGGTCAAGACCAGCTCTTTGGCTCTTCGCATTTTGAGCTCGAGATGATACTGGCGAGGAGACATACCCGTATATTTTTTGAACATCTTCCGAAAATTGGCGTAAGTAACGTGATATTGAGCTGCTAAATCCTGGAGATCAATATTAGCCTCGACATTTTCTCTCATATGCAATAAGGCACGTTGAATAATCTTTTCAATTGGTTTTCCTGAAAATTCACCTCGTTTCTGATAAGCCACTAAGTACCCTAATAATTCTATCAGTTGACCCGCAGCAATTTGTTGAAATCCTGGACGCTCACTTTCCACTCCAGCAAAAATTCTATGAAAACACTCCAGAATCTGGTCTTGTATACCATACCGCAAAACGGACTCCTGCATAAGGAACGTGGCCTGTTCATAAAAATGCTTAACCAAGTGTCCATTAAAACCAAGAAAATATTCTACCCAACCGGTTTCCAACAAGGGTCGGTAACGATGGTATTCATTAGGGCGGATTAGAACAACACTCCCTGCTTCAAGTTCGAATTGGCCTAGTTCGTTTTCCAGTATTCCATTTCCCTTCAGGATATAAATCAGCTGAAACTCATCTAAAATCCGCCCTTTTTTCCAAGTATAATAATAACCAGTAGGATGTTCTCTAGACGGATATATCATTCCTGGGCCTATACTGGCTTTACCCGCTACATTGAGAAAAACGCCCCATTCCCGATCGGTTTCTCCAGGGTTTAGGTACTCGAAAAAGTCTTTCATATTCCCAACTGTTCACCGTTTTTATGGCCAATGACCAAATGAAAATCCAATTTTCCCAATAAATGCAAATTAAAGCACATTTTGTACAAATATGAACTATAATTAATTACTAACTATGCATATATAAACACGACCCGAGATACAAAAAATACAAATCCTCCTTTAAGAAGTGATCAATTAAAGCATAAAAAGTCAAAAAAGATATAATAGTTATGGTTAAGGAATTTAAGCATGTAGATTACCTCTGGGAAGAGGAGAAAGCTGCTGAGCTACAAGGGGATGAAATTGCACTCTTCTTGTACCGGTCCAATATCTTAGGAGCTGATCTCCGCATTACCAACTATGGTGGAGGCAACACTTCCTGCAAAACTTTCGAAAAGGATCCGCTGACTGGGGCTGAGGTAGAAGTCATGTGGGTGAAAGGCTCTGGCGGAGATATTGGAACCCTGACTCGACAAGGTATTGCTGGACTGTATACTGATCGACTTCGTGCCTTGAAAAATGTCTATCGTGGGCTAGCCTACGAAGATGAAATTGTTCCACTCTATTACCATTGCCTTTATGACTTGGATAGTAGGGCGCCATCCATTGATACTGCTCTACATGGCCTGTTGCCCTTCAAGCATATCGACCACCTTCATCCCGATGCCCTAATTTCTGTAGCTGCAGCCAAAAATAGCGAAGCTATTACTAAAGAGATCTGGGGAGATACCATGGGATGGATTCCTTGGCAACGACCAGGCTTTGACCTTGGCATACAATCCGGGTATTAGAGGTATTGTTTTGGGAGGACATGGCCTCTTCACTTGGGGAGATACCTCCTATGAATGCTACATCAATAGTTTAGAGGTCATTGAGATGGCGTCTAATTATATTGAAGAGCGAGAAGGCAAAACGGGACCTGTTTTTGGTGGTCAAAAAATCGAAAGCCTATCCAAAGCCAAACGCCTTGATCAGGCAGCAGCCATTGCTCCTATCCTACGCGGGCTTTGTTCCAGCCATCAAAGAATGATCGGGCATTTTACCGACGACGAGCGAGTATTGCAATTCATCAATAGTCATGATTTAGGTAGATTAGCTCCATTGGGAACGTCCTGCCCTGATCATTTTCTACGGACCAAAATACAGCCTTTAGTATTGCTCATTGGTGCTTCCGGAGACCTATCGAATACCGAAAAAGTGCAAGCTGAATTAACCCCTGCTTTTGAACAGTATCGAAAAGAGTACGCAGAATACTATGAAAGTTGCAAGCGAGACACGAGTCCCGCCATGCGCGATCCAAATCCGGTGGTGATACTCTATCCAGGAGTAGGCATGTTCACTTTCGCCAAAAACAAGCAAACCGCCCGGGTGGCATCCGAATTCTACATCAATGCGATCAACGTAATGCGGGGGGCTGAAGCGATTACCGAATATACAGCTCTCCCGAGGCAGGAAGCATTTGATATTGAGTATTGGCTCTTAGAGGAGGCAAAACTCCAGCGCATGCCCAAGGAGAAGCCATTATCACGAAAAGTAGCATTGGTTACTGGTGCTGGCGGAGGAATTGGTCAGGCGATTGCCGAGAAATTGGCAAAAGCGGGTGCCAATGTGGTCCTCACGGACATCTCCTTAGAACGTCTACAAGAGGCAGATAAGAATTTTGGAAAGGATGTCTCAATCTATTCCCTTTGTGATGTTGCCAATATGGATTCCGTGCAAAACGCCTACAAGGCTGCTTGTCTGGCTTTCGGCGGAGTTGATATCATTGTGCATTCGGCAGGCTTAGCCATCTCAAAACCACTAACCGAAACGGAAGAGAAGGATTGGGACATTCTTCAAAATGTGCTTGTCAAGGGACAATTCTATATGGCCAAAGAAGGGGTCAAAATTCTTCGAAATCAAGGACTTGGCGGGGATCTAATCCATATCGCTAGCAAAAATGGCCTCGTAGCAGGGAAAAACAACGTGGGCTATGGTACAGCAAAGGCCGCACAACAACATATGACTCGATTACTGGCAGCTGAGCTAGGACCAGAAAAGATTAGGGTTAATACCGTCAATCCCGATGGTGTCGTAATCGGCAGCAAGATCTGGGAAGGAGGTTGGGCCGAGGGACGTGCTAAGGCATATGGCATCACCGTGGAGGAATTACCAGCCTTTTATGCAAAACGGAACTTGATGAATGAAATCATTCTCCCCAGTGATATAGCGAATGCCGTCTTTGCGTTAACCGCCATTTTGGATAAGACTACTGGCAATATGATCAATGTGGATGGCGGAATGGCCACTGCCTTTGCGAGATAAGCTAGACAGCCCTTAGCTGTATTTTAATCGGATTCCTAAATCACTGTCTATGAAGATTGACCAATCACAACTACAAGACCTCAATCGAGATTTGTTGAACGAGCATCGGGATCAATTTGATTTTTTGAGCCAGCAATTGACTAAAATTGATCTTGAACCCGATCATATAGTTTCTAAGATACAAGCGCTGCAAGTGGCTATACCCAGTTGGGCATTGGGCGCCGGAGGAACGCGTTTTGGGCGTTTCTCAACGGGAGGAGAACCTTCCTGCCTAGAAGAGAAAATCGATGATGTGGGGCTCCTGCATGCTCTTACCCAGGCGGCAGGAGCCATTTCCCTACATATCCCGTGGGACATCCCTCAAGATCCGATGGCTATACGGGAACGTGCCAGTATGCATGGTCTAGCCTTTGATGCTGTCAATTCCAATACTTTCCAAGATCAACCAAATCAGGAACATAGCTATAAGTTCGGTTCACTTTGCCATACCGATGCTGCAGTACGAGCACAGGCTGTCAAACACAATCTCGAAGTAATAAGTATTGGAGAGGCATTGGGCTCCAAATCGATCACCGTATGGTTAGCGGATGGTAGTTCCTTTCCTGGTCAGCTGAACTTTAGAACAGCCTATCAACATACCAAACAAGCTTTACAAGATATCTATGCTTCCATGCCAGATGACTGGAAGATGTACATAGAGTATAAGCCATACGAGCCCAACTTTTATTCCATGGTCATCCCGGACTGGGGCACTTCGCTTTCCTTAGCACAGGAGTGCGGTCCCAATGCTTACACCTTGGTAGATTTAGGTCATCACCTACCCAATACCAATATTGAGCAAATTGTGGCTATCTTAATGATGAAGGGAAAACTGGGTGGTTTTCATTTTAACGATAGCAAGTATGGAGACGATGACCTTACGGTGGGTAATGTCAAACCTTTTCAACTATTTTTGATCTTCAATGAGTTGATCTATGGCATGGACAACAATGAGGCTAACAACCCTCCTTTGGCTTGGATGATTGACGCGAGTCACAACCTCAAAGATCCGTTGGAAGATTTGATTCAAAGCCTTGAGGCTATTCTTCTGGCCTATGCCAGAGCTTTGCTCGTTGATCGAGAAGCACTAGCCCAAGCCCAGCAGGAAAACGATGTAACGCGTTGCCAGGAGATCTTACAGACAGCCTTCCGAAGGGATGTTCGTCCCTTGTTGGCGGAGGCCCGGAAACGAAGCAATGGAGCCCTATCACCGCTCAATGTCTATCGACAATTGAAGGTGCGGCAGCGACTTATCCAGGAAAGAGGTAGTAATGTGGTTGCCACAGGACTTTAAATGAAGAACTGATTACACCTACAACCCACTTAAAATTCTATTATTTTCGACTTATGCACAGCTTGATCTTTGACATCGGAAAAACCAACAAGAAGGCTTTTGTCTTCGATCAAGACTATCAAGAACTGCATAAAGTCTATGTGCAATTTGATGAAAAGCAAGATGAGGATGATTTTCCGTGTGATGATCTAGGCTCCATCCAAAGCTGGATCAAGGAGACGGTCAACACACTCCTAAAAGATCCAAACTTTGACATTAGAGCGATTAACTTCTCTAGCTATGGTGCCAGTCTAGTTCACCTGGATGTCAATGGGAAGCCTTTGACACCTCTCTATAACTACCTTAAGCCGCTTCCACAGGAGGTCTTGGATGCCTTCCATAAAGCGCATGGCACCGCAATGAAAATAGCTCAGGAGACCGCTTCTCCAGCACTAGGAATGTTGAATTCAGGGCTTCAACTGTATTGGATTAAACAGACTCAACCCGCAATATTCAAACGGATTCACTGGTCACTGCATCTGCCCCAATATCTAAGCTATCTCCTTACGGGAATACCTTTAAGCGAGTTTACCGGCATTGGATGCCACACGGCACTCTGGGATTTTAGCAAAAGGGACTATCATACCTGGGTACATAAGGAAGGAATTAGCCAAAAACTGGCTCCCATCGTACCCACTGACACAAGTATTAACCGACAAATAATGGGGAGAAAGATAAAGGTTGGTGTAGGGATACATGATAGTTCATCGGCACTCCTACCCTATCTGCGCGCAGAGCAAAAGCCCTTTCTACTCATCTCAACAGGTACCTGGAGTATCGCTCTTAACCCTTTTAGTCAAACCATACTGACAGACGAAGAATTAGACCAGGATTGTCTGAATTTCCTTCGACTGGATGGTCAGCAAGTCAAGGCAGCCCGTCTCTTCTTAGGAAAAGAATACAAGACTCAAATTGATCCCTTATTGGCACATTTTTCAACTCCGAGACAAGCCCATAAAGAGATCGTGTTCAATCCAACTTTTTTCCAAGCCATTAGCACTCGAAAGGAGTATTTCTATCGATTTGAATACCTAAGTACACCTTGGGAGCAACCCGAAAAGACCAATTATGCTGCTCTGTCCAGTTTTTCAGAAGCCTTTCATCAGTTAATGTGGGAATTGACTCAGTTACAAACTAGTAAGGTTCAACTGGCGCTTGGAGACAGTGAGATTCGGAAGATTTATATTGATGGAGGTTTTGCAGACAACGATGTCTATGTTGCTATGTTGGCAGAAAAATTTGCCAAAGCAAAGATCCGAACTACAGAATCTCCTTTAGGCTCTGCCCTAGGTGCAGCAATGGTTATCTCCGACGAACCAATCGGAAAGAAATTCTTAAAGCGGAACTATGCTTTAAAAAAGTACAAACGTCAAGTAGTAAGCCAAAATGACTGAAATAAAGATCAACCCAAGATATCCGGACATCGATTTTCTGCGTGCAAAAGCGAAGAAACGGATTCCTCGCTTCGCTTTCGAATACCTCGATGGTGGCTGTAATTCGGAAGTAAACCTCCGCAGGAATACGGCAGAAATTAGAGATGTACAATTGAAGCCGTATTATCTCCGTGACTATGACAAAATATCTACCGAAACGGAACTTTTCGGCAAGACCTATAGTGCCCCATTCGGTATATCTCCAATTGGTCTACAAGGATTAATGTGGCCTCGTGCCTCCGAGATCTTAGCGAAAGCTGCCTTTGAACACAATATCCCTTACATACTAAGTACCGTGGCAACAGCCAGTCTTGAAACCATTAGCGAAATCACAGAGGGAAATGCCTGGTTTCAATTGTATCATCCGGTGGAAGATGCCCTTCGGGACGACCTCTTACGTAGAGCTGCTGCTGCTGAGTATCCCGTATTGGTCATCTTATCTGACGTTCCTACCTTCGGATATCGGGCCAAGGAAATCAAGAATGGATAGGCTATTCCCCCAAGGATGACTTTAAGTAATATAGTGCAAATCTTAGGTGCTCCCAACTGGGCCATGCAAACCCTTATGGCAGGACAGCCAGAATTCAAAACATTAAAACCTTACATCCCTAAAGGAATGAGTCTACGGCATCTGGGACTTTTCATGAATAAAACTTTCAGTGGCCGACTCACCGAGGAAAAGATCAAAATCTTGCGAGATAAATGGAAAGGTAAACTAGTCCTAAAAGGAGTAGCTAGTGAAGAAGATACGGAAAAGGCTATAGCCTTAGGATTGGATGGGATTATCGTATCCAATCATGGTGGACGACAACTCGATGCCGGTCAGTCTACAATACAGGCTTTGTCGGATATCGTATCAAAGTACAAAGGACAAATAAAAATCATGATGGACAGTGGTATACGTACCGGACCTGATATTGCCAGCACTTTAGCTTCCGGAGCAGAATTTGCTTTCCTCGGGCGCTCCTTTATGTACGGCGTGGCAGCGCTGGGAAAGGAAGGAGGCAACCACACGATATCCATCTTAAAAAAACAGTTTCAACAAGTCATGGAACAGGTATGCTGTGAGCGAGTCGAGGAGCTACCTAACCACCTTATACCATGAACTGATTAAAACCTATTGGTTTCAGTCCAACTGAATAGGTTTAGGTCAGTTCCATAACAACAACAACAAAATGAGCCAGGAAAACCAACTTACCACAACCGAAGAATTTGAACGACAAGCAGTCCCCTCCTCCCACCTGAAAAATTGGAAGAGTTTCTTAGGTATGTACGCCGGGGAACATGCTGCAGGTACGGAGTTTGTCATCGGGCCACTCTTTCTGACCACGGGGGTCAGTGCCTTCGATCTTATAGTGGGCCTCTTGGTCGGTAATTTGCTTGCCGTATTATCCTGGCGTTTTCTCACCACCGAAATTGCGGTAAAAAATCGATTAACGCTGTATTACCAATTGGAAAAAATTTGTGGAAAGAATCTCGTGGTATTTTACAACCTAGCCAACGGAATTCTTTTCTGCTTTTTAGCTGGTGCCATGATCACGGTTTCTGCCACGGCAGTTGGAGTACCCTTTGACATGGAAATGCCAAAGTTATCGGACACCTTGCCCAATAGCCCGCTCTTTGTAGTGATCGTCCTGGCCGTTGGAGCCGTTATTTCAATTGTCGCAGCACGGGGCTACAATGCAGTAGCCAAGGCTGCCAACTGGATGGCTCCCTTCATTGTTCTAGCCTTCCTGGTGGCTGGGATCGTAGCCTTAGGGCAATTGGGTGTGAATAGCTTTAGTGATTTTTGGGCGCTTTGGGGAAATGGAAGTGAGCCTTTCCCAGGTCAAATTAAATATACCTTCTGGCACGTCGTGATATGGTCTTGGTTCTGCAATGCAGCCATGCACATCGGTATGTCTGACCTAAGTGTACTAAGATATGCGGACAAACCATCTGTAGGCTGGACCACGGCAGCGGGAATGTATGTTGGGCACTACATGGCCTGGATCGCAGCAGCCCTATTGTATGCAGTATATCTACAGAGTCCGGAAGCCCAGGCCTTCCTAAGTGCGGGAAATGCTCCTCCAGTTGCTCCAGGTCCATTGGCCTACAATGCCATAGGTATCTTTGGCATCATTGCTGTGATCATTGCCGGCTGGACCACGGCCAATCCGACCATCTACAGGGCAGGCTTAGCATTTCAAGCCATTCTCCCACAAAAGAACCCATACAAAAATGCTACTTTCTGGACCACGCTTTTAGCCGGCACCTTGGCTACCATAGCCGGACTATTTCCTGCTTTTGCAATGAAGCTGTTAGATTTCGTGGCGGTTTATGGCTTTATCCTTGCACCGGTGGGAGCCATCATTGTCTTTGAGCATTTCTTTGCCGAAAAGGTGGGCATTGCTAAAAATTACGCGGAAATAGCAGGAATCTCGTTCAACTGGACCGTCTTAATAGCTTGGTTGCTCAGTGTAGGAATTTTCTATAGTCTATCGCTTAGTCAGGGGATTTTCCTTTCATTCTTGACACTGCCTGCGTGGTTAGCCTGTGGAGCGCTATTCCTTTTCTTGAGTAAACGGATGCAATCCGCTTAAAAGAAGTTTACCAGAGATGTGCCCCGCCATCGACGGGCAAATAGCCATCACAATTGCTAAACTCAAAACGATAAGTGGCCTGAGCCATATCGATGACGAGGCGATGTCGAGCCCCTTCAAGGGAGGAATCTCCTGAATCGTAGCCGACGTCGCCTCGATAAAGGCAAATCACCTGGCCAGCCGTATAATGCACGACCGGAAGTACATAGATAGGCTCTTTTTGAGCTAACAATCTCCGGGCCTCCAAAACGGTGCTGCAATTGCTAATCACCCTTAGACATAATATCGTAGGTGGTAGCATCGCTTTTTCCTGCCTGGCGAGTTGCTCTAGTGCTTTATTTGGACTTAGCCAGGCATGTTCTACGATTTCTTGATCGTCAATGATGACTTGCGTCCCGTCTGGGTGTATATCAGCAAAGAAGAAATAGGTTGCAAAGCGTCGAGGGGAGCCAGCAGGAGTAGTCCAGTGTCGGAAAAAAATAAGTCGTTCGGGATCTATCACCAAATTGGCTTCTTCCTTGGTCTCACGCACAGCGGCTCGTTTGGCCGCCTCTAGTTCACTCTCACTTTCGTGAATCTCTATTTCATCGATCTTTCCTCCTGGGAAGACCCAGGCTCCTCCCGCAAAATTTAATGACTTATTACGTCGTACCAACAAGACCTCAACCATCCCCTCCTTTTCTCTTGCTAGCATGATCGTAGAAGCCAAACGTATTTCAGACATCTTTCAGTAGTTTTTCCTAATCGATATTAATACTTCTATTAATAATGATCATACATTAAAAAGGTTTTGCTGCTTCTTATTGATGAAAAGCTTAATATTGAGGATCATTCACGACAGACAATATAACATTAAGACATGAATCGCAGGAGTTTCAACACAAAAATGGGCATTCTGGGTGCAGCATCCATTCTTCCGTTGCAAGCTTGTTCCAGAACGGAATCACATAAATTTAAAATGGGGTATCAACTCTTCAGTGTCAACCAGGAAATGAATGATGACCCCATCAATACCCTGAAGGCGCTGAAAGCGATGGGCTATCAAGACTTTGAAATTTACGGTTTTGATGATAAGAAAGTAACCTATTATGGCATAGATGCTAACGAATTTAAAAAGCAACTCGATGACCTAGAACTTAGTGTCACTAGCGGTCACTACGGCTTTGCCTCTTACCTGTCTCAATCAGAGGATGAACTAAAACGCTTTGTAGATCAGTGCATTAAAGGGGCTAAAGCCTTGAAATCGCCGTATATAACTTGGCCCTGGATCGCTCCAGAACAAAGGAACATGGAGACGTTCAAGTTGATGACTGGAAAACTTAATCTCATCGGAGAACAGATAAAGGCGGCAGGACTAGGTTTCGCCTATCACAATCATGGCTTCGAGTTTGATGAACACGATGAAGGCATAGGCTATGATGTTATTATGCAGGAAACAGACCCCGATTTGGTAAAATTACAGATCGACATGTACTGGGTGATGCATTCCTCAAAGCTGACTCCAAAGGAGTGGATAGCTAAACAACCTGGAAGATTTGTCATGTGGCACATTAAAGATATGGATAAGGTCACTAGGGATTACACGGAACTAGGAAACGGATCCATTAACTATGAAGAAATCATGCCTGACCCGGCAGAATCAGGGCTAGAGTATTACTACCTAGAGCAAGGAGGTAATTATGCGCACAGCCCAATGAAAAGTGCGGAAGATAGTGGTGTCTTCTTTAAAGCCAATCTACAAAAGTATCTCTAGCCTTGGCCAATGGTAAACATCCGAAGGGCTTGCATCTGCTACAAAAACGCTCTTCGGATGTTTTGCCATTCTTATCCTCAGTATCCGGTTCGGATCACCTTCTGATAATGTACTTGCAAGTCATTGATTTTAAGAGCGATAAAGTAGTGTCCAGCAGGAAGGCCAGCCGATGGCTCCCATATGGCCTCGTATTTTTCGGGGGATAAGGTCCGCTCCTCCAGCGTGGCCACTAAATGGCCGCTCAAACTATATACTAACAGGCTAACCCGAGCCCTTCTAAATACCCCATATTTAATCAATAATTGATTGCGGAAGGGGTTGGGTGAGATCTCATACAACATACCTTTATTGATGTGCAGGTCATTGAGGCCAGTAACCCCTTCTCCCGTAATCATGATATCAAAGGTCCCCTCTAGTTTTCCTTCTGAATTGACCCCTAAGGGGATGATCCTAGCGGTAGCGTCAAATTCACCTTCAGTGATCGAAGAGGCTGGATCCGATGCCAGATCCTCATCTTCATCAAAGTAAAGCTGTGTGATTAAGGTGGGGAAGCCTGGTGGTGTGATCTTGTAATGGATATGGGAGGGACGAAAGCGATTTCCGTTCTTGTATTTTCCTGGTTTGATGGTCTCAAAAAGATAAAAGCCTTGATCATTTGTTAGGATTTGTCCTCGTAGTCTAAAACCTTCATTATCATAGGCTCCCTGATGATCAGCATGCCAAACATCCACGAGGGCATTGGGAATTACTTGTGAGCAGTCCAAGTTGAAAACTCTTCCACTGATGATCATGCGCTCTCCTTCCTCTGCTGCTCCAGCCAATTGTCCATCCACAATGGTAGGGGGATTATCCGTGTAGAATGGCCCTTCTCCATAATAGTCTAAGGTGGTTTCCTTGCAATTGAACTCCGTTTTTTCCGCTTTGTCACTATCCCGTGCGGAAGCATTAGAACCCATACCTAGGGCAAGAGTAGCCAAACTCATGTTTTTTAAAAATTGTCTTCGTTTTCTAGCTTTCGGTTCCTTCATGGCTAGCTTTGATTTAGGATTATGAAAATGTTAGCAAACAAACATATAAAATAGAAGGAGATATATTATTCGCTTTTAAACATAAGTTTGACTGCCTAACAACAAATCGGACTTTGGTCAACCGGTTGTCAGGGAGGGGTAGTTCTTGTCAAATCTAGGCCTAACAGGGCGCTTAATCTCCGGTTGATCTTGCTCCGATCGTAGTATTTTGAGGAAGGAATCGCCCGATAAAACCTGTAGCTCCGTATTATTGTTATACAATGGTGCGTGATACCACTTCTCATCTGGCACTTAAAGGACAAAACCGTGAAGCTTAACATCAAAGACAGATTCAATCAGGAATTACCTGCCGACCCCAACCGATCTAATAGTCGTAGGCAAGTTTTCGAGGCCTGCTTTTCCTATGTTACCCCAAGGATTCCCTCCGCTCCAAAGCTCATACACGTCGCAGCGGAAATGGCGGGTCAGCTGGGATTGAATAAGGAGGACATCCATTCTCCAGCATTCTTATCCATATTTTCTGGCAGCTCGGTCCTCGAAAACACAGCCCCTTACGCCATGTGTTATGGAGGGCACCAATTCGGAAACTGGGCGGGTCAGCTCGGCGATGGCCGTGCGTTTAGAGGCAATATCCTGCGGCGCCCAGGCGCGCAGATAGGTCGTCGCAGCACCCGCC